>CBDUAV010000055.1:0-19257 GCA_965365225.1 uncultured Ignavibacteria bacterium
AAAACTCCTTAATTTTCGGTTCAATTATGAAAAAAGCTATTTATTGAATGTTTCAAGTATCTCTTCCTCTACAACATTCCATACATATCAAATTCACAAGTAAATTAAATTTTCATAGAAAAGTAAATATCCGGAGGTATAATGTTTAAAGGGCATCCGAAAGGTTTATATGTTCTCTTTTTCACTGAGATGTGGGAAAGATTTGGTTTCTATACAATGCTCGCAATCTTCGTGTACTATATGCAGGAAAATTTCAGTTGGGATGCTGCTACTGCAACCAATGTTTATGGTCTTTTCCTGGCAGGAGTTTACATCACACCGCTAATAGGCGGCTGGCTTGCAGATAATGTGCTTGGATATGGTAAAACAATAACACTCGGTGCAATTGTAATGGGTATTGGTTACCTGATGATGGCTGTACCCACAAGTTCGCCGCTACAATTATATGTTGCATTGGTTGTTGTTTGCATCGGAAACGGATTGTTCAAGGCTAACATTTCAGTGTTGGTAGGAAATCTTTATGCGCACTCACAGGGCTCGCTTAAAGATGCCGGGTACAATATTTTTTATATGGGAATAAACATCGGTGCGTTTTATGCTCCAATGGCAGCAGCAGGCATTAAGAACTTTGTAATGGATAACTTTAATGTCACTCTTGCTCAGGGTTATAATGCAGGGTTTGCAGTTGCCGCTGGCGGAATGGTTATTTCTCTTTTAATCTTTTTGATTTTTAAAAAGTATTATAAAAATGCTGACTATCGTGCTAAAAAGACTGAAAATGTAGATGTAGATGTCGTTCTTACAAAGTCCCAGGAAAAGGAAAGAATTATTGCGCTGATGACAATTTTTGCCATTGTTATTTTCTTCTGGATGGCATTTCACCAGAATGGTTCAGCACTTTCACTTTTTGCAAGAGATTATACTGATGTTTTTGTTGGTAGCTTTACCTACATGCTTTTTGATGTAATTGGATTGCATGCTATTCTTTTTGTGCTGCTTGGTGGTGGTGCAATATTTGTTTCTAAAACTACTAAGGGTAAAGGGCTTGGTGGGCTGTTCGCGGTGGTTGGACTAATCATAATAATCATTAAGTTAAATACACTGGGCGAGCACAATGAAATTGCACCTGAACAGTTTCAATCGTTTAATCCAATGTTTATCGTTCTCCTTACACCAATTATTGTTGGATGGTTCGGCTATTTAAACAAAAAGGGAAAGGAGCCGTCCTCTCCAGGAAAAATTGGAATTGGAATGATAATTACAGGATTAGCTTATATTATAATGATTTTAGCCGTACAAGGTTTACCATCTATGTTAGAGTTGGGTGGCGGCAGTTCAAATATTACCGTATCAGCATATTGGTTAATGGGAACATATTTCACTTTAACAATTGCCGAGCTACATTTAAGCCCCATGGGGCTTTCCTTTGTATCTAAAGTTTCACCACCAAAAATGAAAGGATTAATGATGGGGGGGTGGTTTGGCGCAACAGCAATAGGGAATTATCTTTCAGGATTTGTCGGAAGATTTTATCAAAACTGGGAACTTTGGCAATTTTTCTTGTTGCTCGTAATAACTTCATTCTTTGCTGCGTTAATTCTTCGAATTTTTCTTAAAAAACTGAAACACGCCACTGAGTAAAATTGTAAGCCCCGTTACCACGCGGGGCTTTTTATTCTGTGAATCGTTTTTCAGTCTTTGCTATCATATTACTAAACAATTAAAGAAAATTTATGGATATAGGACAAATTATATTATACATAGTGATTGTAATAACTGCTTTTTTTGTGATCAGGAAAATTCTTTTGATTATATCAATCAAGCATTATTCTCCTGTAGATGCATTTAATAAGTTAAAAAAAGGAAACAGCGCCCTGTTTTTAGATGTTAGAACAGCCGTTGAACGTAAAGATCAAAAAATTACCGGTTCACTTCATATTCCCCTGCCGGAAATAAACTCAAGATATAATGAGTTAATTAAATTTAAAGGGAAAGAAATAATCTGTTACTGCAGAACAGGTAACAGAAGTTTAAGTGCTGCAGCAAAACTTAAAAGACAGGGTTTTGATGTTGCAAATCTTAAAGGCGGAATCACGCAATGGAGTTCGGCGGGTTTAAGATGATAAAGAAAATAGCAAAAGTTGTTTTACCCGTAACACTTGGGATTTTGGGTGGCTTTCTTTACTACACATACATTGGGTGCAACGGAAGCTGTGCAATTACCAGCAGTCCTGTTAACAGTACTGCATACGGTGCACTTGTTGGATTAATACTAACAGATTGGAAAACAGTAAAATCATTATTTAAAAAGGAAAATGACACATGAAAAAGAACATGGGTTTGGCAGATAGAATAATCAGGTTTTCGCTAGCGGTAATAATAGCAGTATTGTATTTCACCGGTCAGATTAGTGGAACAGCTACAATTATTCTTGGCATAATTGCGTTGGTTTTTATTGCTACAAGCTTTATGGGATTTTGCCCGGCATACCTGCCGATTAAGCTTTCAACAGCAAAAAAATCAGAGAAGAAATAAAGTTTAAGTAAATTTGAATTTAGGAGATTAAAATTATGAATTACGGATTTTCGAAAACATTAGACATGCCATTTGAACAAGCGATTGAAAAGGTAACCGAAGAGTTGAAAAAAGAAGGTTTCGGTGTATTAACTTCAATAGATGTTAAAGAAACACTTAAGCAAAAAATAAATGTTGAATTCAAAAAGTATACTATCCTTGGTGCATGTAATCCGCCAATAGCACACAAAGCTTTACAGGAAGAAGAAGAACTTGGATTACTTTTACCCTGTAACGTTATCGTTTACGAAAAAGATAATAAAACAAACGTTTCATTCTTTGACCCAATGGTAATGACATGGGTAATTGACAACGACAACATGAAACCAATTGCAGGCGAAGTAAAAGAAAAATTACAAAAAGTTTTAGAAGCAGTATAAATCATTACAAAAAAGGGAACTGAAACAATGGCAGAACATTTAACTAAACAGACATTTCTGGAAAAAGTATTCGATTACGAAAAAAATAAGGAATGGAAATTTGAAGGTGAGCTTCCGGCAGTGGTAGATTTCTGGGCTCCATGGTGCGGACCATGCAAAATGGTAGGCCCAATTATCGACGAGCTTTCTGAAGAATACAAGGGTAAAGTTAATTTCTATAAAGTTAATACCGACGAAGAGCAGGAGCTCGGTGCGGTATTTGGCATAAGAAGCATTCCATCTTTACTTTTTATACCTAAAGATGGGCAGCCAAAACTTGCTGTTGGTGCTTTACCAAAGGAATCGTTCAAATCTACAATAGATAAAGAACTTTTATCTGAAATTCCTGCGAACAACTAATATTTAAAATGCGGGAGAAATCCCGCATCTTAATTTTAGACTCTCCTTTTAATAAAATATCCCGGTCTTAATAATTTAATGTAACTCATTGGGTTGTAGACAAGGCTCCTGTATGTTTTCTCATTGGTTATTATATCCGTCATAAGTTCACTTAAACGTTTGCCGTAATGTTTGAATACAAATTTTCTGATCCAATTTGGACCAAAAACAAAATATGAAAGAAATTTGGCACCATTTAGCTCTTTATATAACCCATTTAATTTTTCATTATACATTTGCCTGACAGAAGCCGATTCAGGTTTACTTTCAATTAATGCAGCTGCCGCCAGCTGTCCGCTTTCAATCGCATAACTTATTCCCTCGGCGGTAATCGGATCCGCCAAACCAAGAGCATCTCCAGCAAACAAAACCCTGCCGGAACAGCAGGAACCCCTTTTTAATGCCAACGGAATTAAATATCCATGTTTTTCCTTTGCTAAAATATCTTTCTCCTGAATACCCAGAATATCAAAATATTTATCAAGCCATATGTGAAGAGATTGATTTGTTTTTTTCATAAATGCAGCACCAATAGAGAGATGTTCCTTCTTGGGGAAAACCCATGCATACCCGAATGGTATTAATCCGTAATCGAACCTTGCCGCTGAGTTATAAAGATTAGAAATATTTTCATTAACAATTGTTTCAATTTCAAGTGCAGGTACCTTTACTAATTTATTTTTTACGCCAAGACATTTTGCAGAAATGCCTGTCGCACCATCAGCAGCTATAACAAATCTTGCTCTGAAGTTGTCATTTCTGGTTTTTACATCAACATAATCTCTAAAATTCTCTAAACCAATTACTTCCGATTCATCGTGAACGACAGCACCTTTTTCGACAGCTTTTGATAAAATGAAGTTATCGAAATCAGCCCGCATAACCATAAACGTGAATGGATCTTTTCTTTCTTCCATAAAGTGAAGATTATTATCGTGATCAAAAATATCAACGCGGGAAAGCTTTTGTTCAACAACAGGATCAATTGAAAATGGTAATAGCTCAGCAGCACGTTTTATCACACCACCGCCGCATGTTTTGTATCTCGGCAGTTTTTCTTTTTCCAACACAAGGACATTCAATCCGGCATTTGCAAGATGAAAAGCAGCAGACGATCCCGCTACTCCTGCGCCAATTACAATAACATCACACATAATTGTTTTTATGCATTCATATACTTAAAAAGAGTTATCAATTTTCCAAGCCCGGCTTCTCTGTTTACTGATTTGAGGGGCGATGCATTCAAACAAATTTTTCTTGCTTCATTAATCAAATCAATATCAAATTCGGTGACGGATTTAATTTTTGCAAAAGCAAAAAAACATATTGCTGTCTTTAATGTTAGCGCTTTAACTCTAACTGTGTCGGGAGAATATCTTCCAGGATGAATGTGTACGAATCTTTTTTCTTCATCACCAGGACGTAAAGTCCAAATAGATTTGTCTTTTAATGTAATTTTTTGGTATTCGCTGCCATCCTTGCAAAGCCAATTCTTATACTCTTTGTTGCTTTTTATCGAAATAGAAGCCAGATGTTTGATTATGTAATTTGCAATTTCTATCGGTGAGTATAATCCATAGTACAGATCCATTTGCGACTCGCCAATTTTCAACAGCTTTGATTGAAGCTGATTTATTTGCGCTTCGCTTTTAATGCTCTTCAATTCTTTTTTTATAAAAAGAGCATGGTGCTTCCAACAGTTAAATTTTATTGGCAATGGAATTTTACAATTTTCTCTCACAACCGTGTGCCTCAAATTACAAACTTAACATCAGGGTGATTGCTAAACTTTTGAAAGATAATATCACGCAAAACCTCGGAGGTTACCGTTACCAAAACATTTAAGCTATAATATTTCTCATTGCGACTAACATTTGAAAATCTAACCTGGTATTCCAACCCAGGCAACACTTCTTCAACTGCCTTTAAAAGCTCGTCGACATCCTTTCCAATAAGCTTGTACTCCCATTCGGTGGGATATTCAATTTGCGGACGTTTATTATCTGAATCCTGAATCATAATTTATTGTAAGTTAAGAATATAATTGACTTAAGTTAAGAAATGATTTTCTGGATTAAAAACACAATTAGTGCTGCATATTGTTAGTTTTATTTTGGTTAAAAAATTATTTTTTCATTTTATTGAATAAAATCCGGTAATTAGTGTATCAATTAATAGAGTGAACCAAAGCGCTTTTGTGAAATCGGAAATAGAAACATCTAAAAAGAGATATTTTGAAATGCTTGTAAAGCAAAATATGAGGCGAGCGTATTTTACAGCGTTAGGCTTTGTGGGCTCGCATGATGCAGCATTAGATTTGTCGCAGGAAGCATTTATAAGGGCCTACAAAAGCTTTTCAAAGTTTGATAGGAAGAAGAATTTCTTTACATGGTACTACAAAATTCTTAAAAACCTTTGTTTAAATTTTATTCGAGATAAAAAGAACAGGAAAGAAAGTCGTTTTATAGAAATTGAAACGGAAAAATTGGAAGCAGAAAACTTATCTGAAAAAATTGAAAATGCTGAAATAATATCTACAATGGAAGGAGCAATTGAAGAATTAGGTTTTGAGGAAAGAGCGGTTATTATTCTAAGAGAATTTGAAGGACACAGCTATAAAGAAATATCGGAGCTGCTGAATATTCCAATTGGAAGCGTTATGTCCAAACTTTTTTATGCGCGAAAAAAGCTCGCTGAAAAATTGAGGAGTAAAATATGATTAACGAAACGTTTATTGTATTGATGGAAAAATATTTTTCAAATGATATTTCAAAGGAAGAAAAAATAGAATTTGAAAAAATGCTTATATCTGACTCACAATTACAATCAGAATTTGAGGAACAAAAAAGAATTAAGGAGGTGCTTAATAAAATGAAACTGAAAAATCCATCGAGAGAAATATGGGACAGTTACTGGATGGGGATTTATAACCGAATTGAAAGAGGTATAGCCTGGGTTGTAATATCAATCGGGGCAATGATATTTTTCGGTTACGCTAGTTATGAGATTGTTAACGCATTTATTAAAGATACACAGGCGCCTGTGCTTGCTAAGATCGGTATATCAATGTTAGTTTTTGGAGGACTGATCCTGCTGTTTTCATTATTAAGAGAAAAAATATTTACTTCTAAAAGAGATAAATACAAGGAGATACAAAGATGATAGTTATAACATCTTCAATATTGCCCGGAAAAGAGATAAAAAAGAGCTTTGGTGTTGTAAGGGGAAACACAGTGAGGGCAAGGCATCTTGGAAAAGATATCATCGCCGGCTTTAAAACTATGGTCGGCGGAGAGATCCAGGAATACACAAAGCTGATGGCGGAATCGCGAGAGCAATCTATTGATAGAATGATAGAAGAGGCTAAAGCGCTTGGTGCCAACGCAATAGTTGATGTCCGTTTTTCAACCAGCTATATTATGTCTAATGTTGCCGAAATTCTTGTTTACGGAACTGCGGTTTATTTTGAATAGATAATTTACATGTGCTATCCCGACCTTTTTCGGGATAGCATATCTGAAAAATTTTAACCGGTTGCGGGCCTTGGTTTATAAATAAATGCTGCTGCTATATAAGCAAACCAGAAACGTTTTACCTTCATCAGTATCTCCAATTTGTTGAAGAAACGTTATTTAGCGGGAGAGAAGAAATTCTTTATCCAATCTAAGTAATCAGTTGTGAACTAGAGACTAAATTGATGCCAGCTAATCTTTGTTAACCATAAAAACACCAACGGTAATTATTATTCCGCTTAGAATCATAATCAAAGTTATTTCTTCCTTTAAAAAGTACCATGCAAATAATACAGTAATAAAGGGCTCAAAATAAAGGAATGCACCAACCTTTGCCGATTCCAGATCTCTTAAAGAATATGCCCAGATAACGTAAGCCACGCCGGAACAGAATAGTCCTAAAAATAAAATTGAAATCCAGCCTGTAAGCGATAAGTGTAAAACAGAATTTAAAATCGTCTTATCAATATTAAATGGCAAGATTATTATTGTCATCATTATAAAAAGATAAAGAATAGTCATCAGCGGAGAATACGAAAGAGATATTTTTTTATTTACCATTGAATAAACCCCCCAAGTAAAAGCACTACCAAGTACAAGGATATCACCTTTGTTTTCGACTAAATCGATTTTTGATAAATCACCTTTACCAAACAATAACAGTAAACCAAACATTGCGATTAATATTCCTGCCAATTGCAGCGAGGATAATTTTTCTTTAAAGAAAATAAATGCCAGTAAAGCCATAAAGATTGGTGCTGTTCCAATAATCCATCCGGTGTTCGAAGCTGTAGTAAATTTCAATCCCGTAATTTGAATCCAAAGATGGAATACAGCAATCAGAGCAAGTACAAAAATCCATAAATGGCTTTTAAGGTTCATTGCAAAGTTTTTTTTAGTAATAATTGCAAAGAGAAGCAGTAGCAGCGAGGCAAGTATGAGTCTTAATATAATTATGGTTACCGGATCGATTTCTTTAAGTGCTATTTTAGTAGCAGCGAAAGATGCGCCCCAAAAAATAACCGCAAGCAGAATTAGCACATAATAATAAGCTTTTCTTCTACTCACATTAAAAACTATCTGGATTTTTCTGTTTTCACTGCAGAAGAAAAACTTTCAAGATCATATTTAATTGCCTTATCGGGCATATTTACTTTGACGATCTCAACTCCGGCATCTCCAAAGAAATTAGTTGCAAGAGTATCATGATAATCCGAAAAAATAACAACTCTTTTTATACCTGCGGCAATAAGTGCCTTTGCACATGTTGTGCAGGGCATATTTGTCACATAAGCAGTTGCACCTTTAATATTTACCCCATGCGTAGTAGCTTGTACCAGGGCATTAATTTCAGCATGATTAGTCCGTACGCAATGGTTATCTACTATTAAGCATCCTACATCATCGCAGTGGGGCTGACCGGGCAAAGAGCCGTTGTATCCGGTTGCAAGCACAAATCTGTCCTTAACAAGCACACATCCGCAATGCATTCGTGGGCAGGTTGCTCTTTCCGATGCAAGCATTGCCAGCTTTAAAAAATATTCATCCCACGAGGGTCTGTTGTTATTTTCCATTTGAAATATTTTATGATTTTTTGAGAATAGAAAATTTATAAACCGAAAGTTAAATCATTTCGGAAGTATTACAAGCAGATTGGAGAAATGCTGTAAATAAGGATTAGGATTAAGTATTTTTAGTGCTGAATCCCTTCGCTAATTAAAAGCTCTTTCATATAAAGCCTTACTGCATCCTTTGCTGCTGTTTTAAATGTTATAAAAACATCTTTCCCCTCCTCCTTAAAAGATTGCAATTCAATTCTGTTCATTCCCCTGGAAATTATGGTTTTGCAATCACCAAGTGCAGGAAGACGATTTTTTACCACAGAAGCTTCTGCTTTCTTTTGGCTAAGAGCTTTTCTATATTCGAATCCATTGATGTGAGACTCATCAATATCATAAACCAAATAACCTTTGGTTTTTAAGAATGGCGACTTAATTGTAATCCCATCGTTTGATTCGATTGCTATCTTCATGTCATGTTCTCTCCTTTAAATAAATGATTAATTGTCTGCTATGTCCTCCCACCAAAGTATGTAACTGATCTTCTTACTTTAGGTCTGGATTTTTTAGCAAATCTTTTATGTCTTGTAGATCTATGGATTTTGTTGCTATTACACACAGGACAATTTTGTGGTAATTTTTCTGAAGGATAAATTTCCCAATAGTATCCGCACTCATTACATTGAAGCTTCTTCTTATTCATATATTTTACCTCCATTACAATTTCTTAACTGCTGATAATGTTTGTCTGTTCAGAATGGGAAAGAACTTCTAAAAGCTTAGCTGATATGATTATTCGAACAATGCTGCTGGCACATTCAACTATTATAATATATAAATATAATAATAATTGTCAATGTCAATTTTGGTGAACGGTTTTATTTAATGTTGGCAACTAAAGACGTGTGGTAAATTGTTTCCAAATATGGAATATTAATTTAAATCATTTCGGAAAGCAGCTCCTGTCTTGGGTTTGCAATTACAATTTTATTCACTAATAAGCCCTTTTCTGCTACAATTCGCGCTCCTGCTTCTACGGCGCTTGTAACCGCTGCAACATCTCCTGTAACACTAAAGAATGCTTTTCCGCCAAGAGCCATCGCCAGTCTTAATTCAACAAGCTGGACTTTTGAAGCTTTAGCTGCAGCATCTGCTGCTTCGATTAGCGATGCAACCGAATAAGATTCAACTATACCAAGCGATTCGAGCATTTGAATATTATTATGCCCTGCTATTGCCGGAAAGATAGTAGGATGGACATTAGGAATTACGAATTGATCTATCACCCCAAAACCGATTGTGTTTACAGCATTTTCCACGGCCGAAGTTACTGCGGCAACATCGCCGGCAATTAAAGTCATATGTTTTCCTGAGCAGATAGTTCTTGAAATCATCAATTCCACCTCAGAGGTTTTAAGCATCAGGTCTGCTGCCTGAATCCCGGAAGCGATACTTCCTAATTCAATTAAGCCTATTGAGTTTTTGACAATCATTTAAACTCCTTTAAGATTCGATTAAAATGTACTCTTCTGTTGCTTCTTTTATTTTACCATTAATTGAAGCATGAATATTTGCACCCAACTCGCCATCCGGAATTTTTCCTATCATTTGTCCTTCCTTAATTATTTCTCCTTTTTTAACTATTGCTGTTGCTTTAATGCCAATGTGCTGCTGCAAAGGAATTCTTGCTTTCTTAACCGGAATCTTATCAGAATTATATGGCGCTTCAACATCATAATCCTGCAGCTTTAATTTCAATATTAATTGTTTTAACGGAACTCTTCTTCCTTCTTTTATAGGATGTACTTTTACGGGCTTCCGTTGAACAAATTTAATTCCCGCTTCACGCATTTCTATTTTTGCCTTATCGCAAGCTTCTTTCGGATAAAGATCTTCCGGGCAGGCATAAAGTGTGCACAACCCACAGGAGCAGCATAGGTCAGCCATTTGATTCCATACAGCGGCACCGGTCTTGGTAAAACCTAATGAGCGCATTACTTTGTGCGGTTCAACCTGATAGCCAAGTAAATAGCGCGGACAGAATTCTGTACAATAGCTGCACTGATCGCAGGCAGATTTGCCAATACGATGCCAATTCTGTTCCGGCTGGTTTTTTCTTTTAATTAAATAATGATCTTTTGGAAGAACTACTAATCCAGCAGTGGTTTTTGAAACAACTTCATCAAGATCAAAAGTTAAATGCCCCATCATCACACCGCCGACAAAAATTCCGAACTCCTTTACTTTTACTCCACCGGCGTGTGTAATCACATCTCTAAAACTGGATCCTATTGGTACAAAAAACGATGAGGGTTTTCTGACCGCGCCCGCAACACAAATAAATTTTTGGGTTACAGAATTATCTTTTTCCGCAAGTGCTATGTTGTAAAGTGTTTCAACGTTATTAACCACACATCCAATATCAAGCGGAATCCCTGCGGGTGGAATCAACCTGCCAGTTGCTTCATATACAAGTTCGAACTCATCCCCCGAAGGGTAAAAATCACCAAGCTTTGTCATCCCAGTTTTTCCATTTAAACAATTTTGAATTACTGAAATGGCTTTTGTGTTTTTTTCTTTTATTCCAAAATAGCCTTTGTTTGCAGAAGTGCTTTCAATTAGGAGTTCCAATCCTTTTGCAATTTCTTTTGGATGATGAAGCATCAGCTCATAATCTTTATGAATTAGTGGTTCACATTCGGCACCATTAGCAAGCACAATTTCAACTTTTGTTTTTGCTTTTACGTGAGTTGGGAAGCCTGCACCCCCGGCACCAACCACTCCCGCACTAAATATTTTTTCTGAAAGTGACATTTTAAAAGTTAAATCCTGATTAAGTAATTGACGTAAAATAATTTTATATCCAAAGCATCAAATATCATATTTCGAACCCGAAATAATTTACAAATACTAATTGACATTGGTTTACACATTGTTAATAACTATTTGCTTTAGCGTATCAATCCACATCGGGTGATCATTTAAACTTTCTACAAGCTGTACCTTTTCGCCGCCATGTTCTTCAAACAGCTGCTGATATTCTGTGCCTATTTCTATTATTGTTTCAAGACAATCTGAAACAAAAGCAGGACTGAAAACTAAAAGCTTCTTATCCCCCTTTTTAGCACGCTCAATTATAACTTTATCGGCAAAAGGTTCAAGCCATTTTTTATCCAAACGAGATTGAAAACAAACTGTATAATTTTCAGGTTTCAATTCAAGTTTTCCAGCTATCAATCTTGTAGTAGCATAGCAAGTTGCTTTGTAGCAATATTGGTTGGTTTCATTTATCTCGCTTTCGCAGTTGTGCTCTTCGCAAAGTGTGCCGTCTTTGTAAACTTTATCAACCTGTCTTATTGGCAACCCGTGATAACTAAATAAAATGTGATTGTACTCATCAAGATTATATTTTTTAGCCTGCTCAATAACCGTATTAATATAATTTTCGCTATCGTAAAACTGGTTGATGAATTTTATTTCGGGTACAATCCACCATTTACTAATTATCCTCATGGCTTTTTCAATAATAGATCCGGTTGTTGCAGAAGCATATTGTGGAAAGAGTGGAACAATTAAAATATTCTTTAAGTTTTCTTTGTACATTTCCGCCAGCACATTATCCATCGATGGATTTTGATATCTCATCGCAAGCTGCACATCGAAATTGTCGCCTAAAGCTTGCTGTAGTTTTTCTTTCACTGATTTTCCGTAATAAAGAATTGGTGAACCCTTTCTCCCATCCGGCAGACCATTGTTTGTCCAAAGCTCTTTATAAATTTTTGCTGACTTTGGTGCGCGGAAAGGGACAATTATTAAATTAACTAACACAAAACGAGCGATTGCAGGGATATCAATTACACGCGGATCGTTAAGAAATTCAAAAAGATATCTTCTCACATCTTTAACTGAGGGGCTATCCGGTGTGCCCAGGTTTACAAGTAAAACGCCTGTTTTTTTCATATCGCCTTCTGAACTTAAATGTTTCTATCAACATAATTTAAAGTGATGAGGTTCAAATTTAGCCAAATTTAGTTTTAACTCCATTTCTAATTAATTTTGAATTGATAAAACACAGGAGATTCTATGAAACTCTTCTTAAAAACACTCATCCCTTTGCTAATCCTTTTATTAGTTTCTTTACACGCACAGCCGCAACCGTATGTTGTTCTAATCAGTTTCGATGGGTTCAGGTGGGATTATGTTGACCGCGGCATTACTCCCAATTTTGATTTTATAAAAAATAACGGGGTTTCAGCAAAATCTCTTCAACCATGCTTTCCATCAAAAACTTTTCCCAATCATTTATCTATTATTACAGGAATGTACCCTGAAAACCATGGAATAATATCCAACGGTTTTAAAGATTACAAAACGGGCAGATATTTTACAATGAGCGATACTATTGAGGTGCGTGATGCACGATGGTACAGAGGTGAGGCTTTTTGGGAAACCGCCGAGCGTCAGGGCATAATCACCGCAAGCTACTTCTGGCCCGGCTCAGAAGTAACCGATAGTGAAAGGCATCCAACCTATTTTTACAATTACGAACACTCAAAGCCATATAAGGATCGGGTGGATGGTATTATTGAGTGGTTGAAACTTCCGTACGAAAAGCGTCCGCATTTTATAACATCTTATTTTGATGCTGCAGATACTTACGGTCACAAATACGGTCCGAACTCCGAAGAAATTAATCAGACAATTGCAGGACTCGATAGTATTTTAGGATATTATTTCCAAAGGCTGAAAGAAATAGACATGTTCGACAGCACAAACATTATCGTTGTAACCGACCACGGAATGACAGAAATAAACAGCGAAATGACAATCAATATTGAAAAAATATTGAGTGGATTTAATTACGAACATGGTAATTCCGGACCCTTTATGTTAGTCGAGCCTCGCGAGGGAGAATTGGAAAATATTTATAATAAATTAAAAGAAAGTGAAAATCATTTTAAAGTTTACAAAAGAGCTGATGTGCCTGCACGTTATCACTATTCAAATAATCCTTTAATAAGCAACCTTGTAATTGTTGCAGAAAACGGCTGGGGTGTTGAGATAAATAAATCAATTGAAAACCTGAAAAAGTACGGAAGCAAGGGTAACCATGGCTATGATAATTACTGGATCGATATGCACGGAATATTTTATGCTGTGGGTCCGGCGTTTAAAGAAAACTATCAAGTCGGAACTATTAATAACATAGATATCTATCCGCTGCTATGCAAAATATTTAACCTGGTTCCAAACCAATTAATTGACGGAAATCTTGAAAGGATTGATTGCATTCTTAAATTAGGAAGAATAGGGGGTTTTCGATATTAAAATATGATCTTAGTTTAATTGCTCTCTTATTGAATATTATTAACGATTCTTATAGAGACATATCTTCATTTTTGTCATATTAGTTACAATTATTTCTTACTTTTCTCATTTAATTTGATATGTTTGGTGCTTTTATTTTTATTAATATTACATTAATTATATCGCTATAATTAGTTGTAAAACAAATGGAGTTAAAATTGATTAAAAAAATAATAGTTGCTGACTACAATAAACTCGAGGAGAATACTCCTACTTACGCCTTGGCGAGTAAAACTGATCTGGTAATAATAAAATATAAAGATTCGGTTTCTGTATTATATGGGAGATGCTTGCATCGTGGGGCTTTGATGGCAGATGGATATGTTAATGGACACAATCTTATATGTGGAATGCACAATTGGGATTACAGGATAGATACTGGGGTTAGTGAATATAACAATAAAGAAAAACTCCATAAGTTCAATTCGGTTGTGGAAAACGGAAAAGTATATGTTGATGAAGATGAGATAATAGAATTTGAAAGAGATTTTCCCCCGGCAATTAATCGTAATGAATATTTAGGGCTTTATGAATCAACCCATCCAACTCCGGAAGAGGACAAAGTTGACGAGATTCAGGAATTAGCAAAGCATGGGTTAACTAGAACAGGCCATCACGGCCCCGTTGCTGCAATGGGCGTAGGAAGAAACGTGCTTCCTATGTGGGATGATATACAAATCCTTCCTGCACAACTTTCAAATCTTCCACATTTAGAAGATGTTGAGGTTGGGACAAATGTAGTGATTGGTAAATCAGCAAAAAAACCTCTTGAGCTAAAAATTCCTTTGTTTGTTTCTGATATGAGTTTTGGGGCGCTTTCTGAAGAAGCAAAAGTAGCTCTTGCGCGAGGTGCTGAACTTGCAGGAACAGGGATCTGCTCTGGCGAGGGTGGAATGCTGCCCGAAGAAGAAGCAGAGAACAGTCGTTACTTTTACGAATTAGCATCCGCAAAATTCGGTTTTAAAATGGAGCTACTTAATAAAGTTCAGGCATTTCACTTTAAGGGCGGGCAGGGTGCAAAAACAGGAACTGGTGGCCACCTACCAGGCACCAAAAATAAAGGAAAGATAAGTAAGGTGAGAGAAATCCCTGAGGGAGAACCAGCAATATCTCCACCCAGGTTTACTGATTTAACTTCCATAGAGGATTTTAAAAATTTTGCCAATGAGGTTAGAAGTTACACGGGGGGAATTCCAATCGGGTTTAAACTCTCAGCAAATCATATTGAAGAAGATATTGATGCTGCATTAGAAATTGGTGCTGATTATATAATTCTTGATGGAAGAGGTGGTGCGACGGGTGCTGCACCTTTGCTTTTTCGTGATAATATATCTGTACCCACTATTCCTGCTCTGGCAAGGGCTAGGAATCATCTTGATAAATGTAAAGGTGAAGATGTTACTCTGATAATAACTGGCGGACTACGAACTGCCCCGGATTTTATTAAAGCCCTCGCGCTTGGTGCTAACGCTATAGCTGTATCAAACTCTGCTCTGCAAGCGATTGGCTGCCAGGCAATGAGGGCATGCCACACAAATAATTGTCCTGTAGGAATTGCGACACAGAAAGAAAGTCTAAGAAGTAGATTAAATATTGATTTGTCAGCAAAAAGACTTCAAAACTTTTTTAATGCTACCGTGGAGCTTATGCAGGTAATGGCTCGTGCGTGCGGGCATGATCATCTTAATCAGTTTAATAGAGACGATATAACAACCCATGATAGAGAAATGTTTTATCTTACGGGAATTAAATACGGAGGCGCTGTTTCATTATAGATGATTTGATATTGAGATTGACAGTATACTAACTATTTATCCTCCGCATTACAACTCATCATTGAGTTTCTGTCTAATATTCCTTTAAATATTTTAAGGAAATACAAATGCAATCATTAAAAATATTTGTGACTATTTTGATACTACTTTCGATTCCCGAATTAATGTCGGCACAGGGACATTTATCAAAAATTCTTAAAACATATCCCAATTGGAAAACGAACTTCGATAAAAAAATAATTGATCTACGTGAGCTTATTCCGGGCGGACCGCCGAAGGACGGCATTCCTGCAATCTTCAAACCAAAATATGAAGCACAAACAGAAGCAAGCGAATGGTTAGATGATAAAGAGCCGGTAATTGCCGTTGAGATAAATAATGAGGAGCGCGCATATCCGCTTTCAATTTTAATCTGGCATGAAATAGTAAATGATAAACTTGCAGATGTGCCAATTGCTGTAACTTTCTGTCCTCTTTGTTACAGTGCCTTGGTTTATGATAGAAGAATTTTAGGAATGCAGCCGTATTTTGGAGTATCAGGTTTACTGCGCAATTCTGATCTTGTTATGTACGATAATCTGTCAGAAAGTTTCTGGCAGCAGTTTACTGGTGAGGCAATCGTTGGTGAAATGGTCGGAAATAAGTTGAAACAAATACCATCACAGATAATTTCATTCAAGCAATTTAAAGATGCCTATTCGGATGGAACTGTGCTTTCGAAAGAAACGGGTTATCAAAAAGAGTACGGAAAAAATCCTTACGTGGGTTACGATGATATAGATCAAAAGCCATTTCTATTCAAAGGTGATGAGGATGAACGCCTGCCTCCAAACGAAAAAGTTATTGCGGTAAAGGATGGAAACGTTTACAAAGCGTACCCTTATTCAATTACGTTTGAGAAAAAAGTAATTAATGATAAAATTGGAAACATGCCTGTTGTTGTTTTTCATGGCGATGGTGCAGTGAGCGCACTGGATAACAAAATAATTTCCGAGTCAAAAGAAGCGGGCTCTACAGGAGTATTTAATCCGCAAATTAATAGTAGAATCTTAACATTCACATATGAGGACGGATATTTCCTTGATATACAAACCGAAAGCAAGTGGAGTGTTACAGGAAAAGCCTTAAGCGGAGAACTGGAAGGTAAACAGCTCGAGAGAATTCCACATGGAGATTATTTTGCATTTGCTTGGTTTGCGTTTATGCCTGAGACAGAAGTTTACAAAGGAAATTGATGTTAAATGTTAATCAACTAAACTGAATATTTTACTATGCAGTTGTATCATTAGAACTGAACAATAAAAGAACTTAAAAAATCCCGCTCGATTCAATCCACACCATTCAAACTATCTAAAAACCGTTCTTCACCAAAACTTAAAGTGGCATTTCTGTTGAGTGTGCCATCTCAGTTTTTAATCAAAAAAAACAGAGAGAGGATAAAATGAAATCTTTACTTGTAACTTTACTCGTTGGGTTAATGTTAATATCTGCAAGGGGGCAGGAAGCTACTGAAGAAACACGTGTTACAATAAATCCGGAAACAGGTGACACAACATTTACAGCATCTTTGATAATTTCAGAAACGCAGGATATAACCCCGCGCAACTCGATGTTGATAATCAACCCGCTGAAATTTTTGCTCTTCTATAACTTATCTTATTTTCACAAAGTTAATGAGCAAGTGGCTGTTGGCGGAGGATTTCAAATTCCAACCGTTTCGGGAATTAATGGATTTGGCGCAAATGCAGAAGTTAGAATATATCCAAGCGGGAACAATCTAAGAGGATTTTACGTGGCTCCGAATGTTTCCTTTAATCATATTTCAAGTGATGATGGAACAACCTCACCATTTTCTATTGGTGCATTAGTTGGATGGCAGTGGTTTCCCGGCGATCAGTTTGCAATAGGATTTGGAATCGGTTTAGATTATTATGTTGGTTCAGTTGAAGAGAACAATGGTAATCTGGAAAGATACAGCGGCACAGTTCCTGCAATACGATTCGATATAGGTTACGCTTGGTGATTTTGGTTACTGCTGTTGAGGCGGGTGTTTTGCCCGCCTTTTTTATTGGCTGAATTTTTTCTTCTTAAAAACAAAACCGTACTCCCCAAGCTCTTTTACAAATGGTTTGTAAAGATAGGGTAGTGTTGGAGGCATATGCACGCCTGTTTCTTTTATCATCCCATCAAAGATATATTTTGTTGCAATTGCTGGCGGTAAACCAACAGCTTTTGCCATAGCCGAATCGCCACCAGGATCTCCATCTGCAACCATAGTAGCTGTTCTGTGTTCCCTTTTGCCGCCTGGAAATTCAGCAAGAATATCAACGTGAATAATTGTCATATCCGTTTCGCCGGGTGCGTAGGTTAATTTTTTCAGAAGAAGTTCTATAAATACATCCAGCTTCGATCCGTTTTGAAGTTTGATGGGCACTGCTTCAAAAATGCCAAGCCATTTTAACCGCATCATTATATCGGACAAATGATCGACACCAAGAAATTTTGCAAATTCGTCTTCCAGTTTTTCCGCTGGGATTTCACTAATAAGCATTGCTGCAAAGTCACGGAATGTTTTCCCATACCATTCAAATTTGTCTTTATCGTTTAACAGATCAAGTTTCCACAAATTCCGCATGTTATTGCAATAGCCAGAAAATCTTAATAGTCCCCGGTAGAAAGTAACGTCTTCCGGCAAACCGTACGGCTTTACATACTTTGTGACATCTTTATTTGCGTAAGCTTCAAAAGTTCCAAGTCCCTCAATATCAACCATCTTAAAATTTTCAAAAAGTTTGTCACCGTCTATTGGCATGGGTTTTCCTTTATCTAACCATTTTGCTGGAACTTGTGCTGCAAGAAAAACTCCTTTGGGTTCCCAGGAAAATTTATAGCCCATTGGATTGTTGTTGTATTTAAATGATGGCAAACCCGAACCATAGGAATTGATTGCAATTACTTTACCATTTTCTTCTTTAATGTCATCCAACAGCATTTGAGTAGCAAAGTGATCCATTCCCGGATCTTCGCCAAGTTCATTTAATATTAATATTCCTCTTTCTTTTGCTTCGGCATCAAGTTCTTTTATTGGGGGAATTTCGTAGGAGGTTGTGGCCATACTTTTCTGATGCTTCAAACAAAGCTTTGCTACCATTACATGGTAGGCTTTGGGAATCATGTTTATAACAATATCGTGCTCAGCTATAAGTCTATCAAGCTTTTCTTCCTCATTGCTTGCCCATGCAACAGCTTTGGCTTTTTTTCTTCCAGCGATTATTTTTTCTGCTTTCGAAACTGTTCTTGCAGCCATTGTAACATCGTAACCGCATTTATCAGTTAAGTAATCAACAATCGGCTTGGTTACGTGCCCAGCTCCGAGAATTATTACTTTTTTCATTTTTATTCCCTCTAAGTGCTTAAAATTTCAAATAATTTGAATGCTAATATATAGATTTCGTGCTTGTAATATGACTAACTTAATTGCTCATTAATTGCTAATTTTTCCACCATTAATTTTATCACTATTGGAATATAAATGAAGAAGCTAGCTAATATTTTTTTTGAATGTGTTACTGTAGTATTTCTTCTATCTACTATAGTTTTTTCTCAAACAATAAATGTAAAAATTATAGAAACAAGTGATGTGCACGGTGCG
>CBDUAV010000056.1:0-19048 GCA_965365225.1 uncultured Ignavibacteria bacterium
TGTTATAAAATATTTATCTAATTTATTTAACGGATCAATACCATTTTCTTTGTTGATGAAAAAGTAATACCATCGTATCCATTTGCATTAATAGTGTAATAGTAAACTCCGTTTGATAGTTTTGAAGCATCAAAATTTATTTCGTGATTACCGACACTATAATCACGATTGGTCAGCTCATCAACCTTTTCTCCTAGAGTATTGAAGAGCTCAATCCTTACGCGTGAATCAATCGGTAAAGAGAATTTTATGACAGTTGAAGGATTGAATGGATTTGGATAGTTCTGCGAAAGAATAAATACTTCCGGTCCATTAACGTTTCCTTCAACAAGATTAGAATAATTGTACGAACCATCAAAATCTATCTGCTTAAGCCTGTAATAATAGATCCCCGGTTTTGATATGACATCGAGATATTCATAATCAGTAACTTCAGTAGTAGTTCCTTTTCCATCTATAAAAGTCACTTCATTAAAATTAATTTTGTCATCACTTCTCTCTATCAAAAATCCTGAATTGTTACTTTCTGTGGCAGTTGTCCATTTAAGCATAACACCTTTTTCATTGTTCAGTGCAAAGAAGGCAGTAAGTTCAACAGGTATGAAATCTTCGATTATAAAGTTTGTATTAGAGAGATCGAAGAAAACATTTCCGACTGCTTCAACTTTTATTCTTGCCTGTGTGGTCGGAAGGTTGGGAAGAAATAAATCTTCAGTTCCATCATTTGGCGTATTGGCAGCAAGTATTTCTGTAAAGTTTAATCCACCATCGATAGAGAGTAAAATATTTACTTCGGTTACGCTGACTGGTGCAACACTTGTATTTGCAACATCCCACGTTATAGTTTGAATAGTGTTCCCTGGCCATGTTACTGCAGTGTTCGGTTGGGTGACCAAGAAAGGTCCGGCAGTGTTCGTAACATTAATTGTTTGCATTTGCGCGTAATTCACGCCACCTCCTCCTGCACGATTATCACGAACAGTTAACCTGAATGTTAAGGTTCGAGTATAATTTGGTAAAATTTCGCCAATTGATTGAGTGTTATTTAAAATGTTTGAAAGCTTCGGAAAATATCTGTAAGGTACATCAACTGGATCGAATGATCTGAATATGGGTGCATTACCTGATGGACTATTCGGATGTCCTGCTGGTCCAAGATCCCATTCTTCCCAGCAATAAGTTAACGGATCATTATCAGGATCACTTCCTGAGCCAACCAGCATAAAAGGTGTGTTAATCGGAATTGTAAATCCCCCAGCCGGAACAATTGCAGTCGGTTCGTTATTTCCTGTGTTGGTTATTACCGGGCACGAATTTCCATTTCCGTTATTTGTGTAATTTACCATCTCAACAAAATTAATGTTATGGAAGTAATCATCACTATTGTTTTGCAAATTCTGATTACCACAAATTCCTGCATAAGCCATTATAGTGCTGCCGCTTCCCGGTTCGTAAGCAGTTGCGGGATTCCTGTTGCTGCCGCTGCAGGCTCCTGCGCTTCCGTTAAATGAATGGTTCCCTCCGTACTGATGTCCTATCTCGTGTGCTACATAATCAATATAAAATGGGTCACCGATTGGTTGAGGTAATCCGGTTACACCTCTTGCTTTAAAGCCAGACTGACAAACGACACCAAGATAAGCCACACCACCACCTCCGGTACTGAAAACATGTCCTATATCATAGTTTGCATTTCCGATCACTGCATCTAGATTTGTTTGATTCTGGTTAAGCATCGTACCGCCACTGTTATTTGTGTAGGGATCGGAGCCAGGATCGGTGTAAATTATTAAGTCATTGTTTGGAATTAATTCTAATCTTACAGCAAGTTCGTTCTCATAGACACCCGTAACTCTGTTTATCGCTGTAACAACTGCAGCAAGCCCCTGTGCTACTGTACCTCCATGGAAAATAGTGTATTCACCTGTAGCAGCACAAGCAAGCCTGTAAGTTCTCAATTGAGGTCCTGTCAGAACAAATGGGTTATCATTTACAATATTTCTGATGTGATCACCAAATTCAGAATCTTCGCCAAATAAATTACAGACAGCACTTAACTGTTCTTCGGTCGGCATATAATCTTTTTTGTAATACGAGATGTAGTATCTTGTTTCACCAAGGGAGTAAGGATCTATATAAACAGTTCCATGGCTGGAAAAAATGATTGCGTGAAAACCGGCAGGAGTGATATCAAATCTTACTCTTGCAGTTCTATCACTCACTCCTTGTCCGAGAAATGTTTTTATCTGCGGATATTTTGCTGCAAGTTCATTTGCCATAACGGGCGATTCAACAACCTTAAATGTAGCAAAGCTATTATCAGGCAGTGGTAAGCTTAACATAAAACCTGACTCTTTTACGTTTGTCAGATCTTCATTCGGAGCCTGGTTCAATGCAGAAGACAAATCCTGCAGGTCAAGTTCCAAAGTACGGTAAGATTGAGGAATGATATATCTTTCTCCAACCGTTATAATATTGGTTTCAACTACATTATTCCACAGTTCAACTAAATTCGATTGAGCATTTAAAGCAGAAGTGAATAGAATGAAAATGCTGATGAGTGGGAAATAAGTAATCTTCAGCGCAGACTTAAATTTCATAAACTCTCCTAATTGTAATTCTGATTATTTAATATTTAAACGCGTGGAAAATAGCCACCTTTGGTTTATTTGTCAATTAGCAAATTAAAGTAATTTATGTAAATACTAAAAAAGGGATGGATTTTGTTATTTATTTTTTTACCTAAAACACTATTTTTCATAATTAATTTTTTCAAATTGTAGGAATAAAATGACTAAGAAATTTTTTACTATAGTAATTCTCATCACCTCTTTTTCTTTTGCTCAGGATGATTACAAACCTTGGATTAAAGCAGAACGTGATAGACATGCAAAGACAATTCAATTGTCTAAATTTCAATACCCGGGTGATACAAAAATTGATGTAACATATTATGGATTAGATCTTGCTGTAACTGCAAATCCAAATTATTTAGTTGGAGCAGTTTTGATAGACATTAGAGTGGATACCACATCAATTAATAATTGTTTTTTAGATTTACAGAATGCACTCTCAATTGATTCCATTTATTTAAATGGGATTGCAACAACTAACTACACTCATACTTCTCATAAGATAAATATAAATCTTGATCGAACTTATTTAGAGGATGAAAAATTTTCTCTACAGGTATTTTACCAGGGCACGCCGGGCTCCAGCGGTTTCGGAAGTTTTGAGTTTGGATATCACGGTGGGACTCCAATTATCTGGACCTTAAGTGAACCTTACGGTGCACCTGATTGGTTTCCATGTAAAGATACTCCGGCAGATAAGGCAGATTCTTCCGATGTTTGGATAACAGTGGCTGATAACCTTGTTGCTGTATCAAATGGAACTCTAGAAAATGTTATGAATAACGGCAACGGAACAAAAACATTTTACTGGAAAAATCACTATACAATTGCGCATTACTTAATTTCTCTGGCAATAACTAACTATCAGCAATATGATACTTACTTTCATTATGGACTGAGTGATTCAATGGTTATAACACATTATGTTTATCCTGAATCCTTCAATTCTGTAAAAAGTTATCTTGATGAAACGGATGATATGATGGAAGTGTTTAGTGACAAATATGGAATGTATCCATTTGTCACTGAAAGATACGGCCATGCTGAAATGGAATGGGGTGGAGCAATGGAACATCAAACCTGTTCTTCAATGGGTTTTTGGGGCACCGGAGTTGTATCACATGAGCTTGCCCATCAATGGTATGGTGATATGATCACCTGTAAAGACTGGCATCACATCTGGCTAAATGAAGGTTTTGCGACTTATTCCGAAGCAGTTTATTTGGAAGCTAGAGATGGAAAGGCTGCATACGATTCGCAAATTGCAATCGAAATGAGTCATGCCAAAATTGCCATTGGAACAATCTGGGTTCAGGATATTACAAAAATTGGCGAAATTTTTAACGGTGCACGCTCTTATGCAAAAGGTGCTTGCGTTTTGCACATGCTGAGAGGTGTTGTTGGTGATTCGACATTTTTTGATATAATGAGAGCATATTCAGATGACCCCGATCTCAAATATGGTGTAGCTGTTACAGAAGACTTTGAAGAAATTGCAGAAAACATTTATGGACAAAGTTTGGATTATTTCTTCCAGCAATGGATTTATGGGGAGAATTATCCAAAGTATACCGTTAGTTGGTCTAAAAATCTGGTTAGCGGAAGCATGTATCAGATTGATTTGAATGTAATGCAAGATGTAAACACTTTCCCTTCTTACTTTACAATGCCAATTAAAATAAAAGTAAACACAACTTCAGGTGACACGGTTGTAACAGTTTTTAACAACGTACAAAATCAAAATTTTCAGTTTCAGGTAAATGGAGACCCGCAATCAATAAACTTTGATTATGGAAACTGGATTTTGAAAACCCTGTCCCCAATTACCGAAGTTGAAGATATAGTTGTTCCGAAAGAATTTAGTTTGGAACAAAACTATCCAAACCCGTTTAATCCAAGTACAAAAATTAAGTATACAATTGCATCAGAAGGATTTGTAACACTTAAAGTTTATGATGTATTAGGAAACGAAATTACAGCACTAATAAATAGTAAGCAGGATGCCGGAAGTTATACAGTTGATTTCGATGCTTCCAAATTAAATAGTGGTGTTTATTTTTACAGAATTGAAACCAAATCTTTTGATGAAACTAAAAAGATGCTCCTTATGAAGTAATTTCATCTTGACAACATAAGATTGAATATTTATTTTTGTGATGCCACTGCTGAATTGCAGTGGCAATTTTTTTTATTAATCGGGAAATATAGGAATGGCAGAAGGAAACTTTGTATATCTAACAAGAGAAAGAATCGTTGAAATTGAAAAAGAGTTGAAAGAATTAAAGATAAACGGAAGGAAGGAAATTGCAGAAAAGATTGCCGAAGCACGTTCTCACGGTGATCTTTCGGAGAATGCAGAATACGATGCTGCAAAAGAAGAGCAGGGTTTATTTGAGCTCAGAATAAGCAAGCTAGAGGACATTTTATCGCGCGCCCAAATTATTGATACTTCAAAGTTTAATAAAAATGAAGTGCATATACTTTCCAGAGTGAAGATTAAAAATCTTAAAAACAAAAAAACTTTTGAGTATTTACTCGTTTCACCTGAAGAAGCAGATTTTCAGGCAGGAAAAATCTCGGTTACTTCTCCCGTTGGGAAAGGATTGTTAGGATCCAAAAAGGGTGATAAAGTTAGTATTAAAGCCCCTGCCGGATTGCTTGAATTTGAAATTCTTGATTTATTATAGATTCATTCATCGATTTTATCTTCTCAATCATCCCTTACTAATTTATAATTAGCACATGTAATTTCTTATTTTAACAGTTAATATTTTTGAGGTTGTAACACCACCTACTATGTTTAAAACTATTGAACAAAAAGTATTAAAGCTGATTGATGAAAATCAATTAATTTATAAAAATGATAGGATTCTAATTGCTTTAAGCGGCGGTGCTGACTCGGTTTTTCTTCTTCACTTTTTTTTAAAATTTCAAAGAAGATTAGGCATTCAATTTAGCGCATTCCATCTAAACCATAAAATTCGTGGCAAAGAAGCAAAAGGTGATGAAATGTTCTGCAGAAATTTATGTGAAGAAAAGAAAGTAGAAGTTTTTGTTGCCGAGAAAGATGTTAAAGGTTACGCTAAAAAAAACAAGCTGTCTGTTGAAGAAGCCGGACGCATTTTAAGATATAAAGAACTGGAAAGAATTGCTGATAAAAAATTATTTGCTAAAATCGCTACGGCGCATAATGCTAGTGATAATGCAGAGACGGTACTGTTAAACCTAATAAAAGGGGCAGGATTAAAAGGGCTTTCGGGAATTCCGGTTCAAAGAGATAAAATTATCAGACCGTTGTTAAACTTAACTTCAGACGAAATCAGATATTACCTAAGGTTGAAGAAATTTGATTACAGATTAGATGCGAGTAATATAAGTTTGGATTATGAAAGAAATTATCTGCGAAATGAAATTATTCCAAAGCTAAAAGAAAGAATAAATCCGAAAGTGGAACAGAAAATTCTTAGCTCATCGAGAATAATAAGAAAAACGAGAGTTTTTTTTGAGAATCAGATAGCTGTTGTAGCTCAAAGCGCTGTAAAATTTTCAAAAGGCGAATTAAAAATCAGCTTTAAGGAACTAAACGAATTAGATAAAAGTTTGTGGGGTGAATTCTTTAAATCAGTAATTGAAAGTAAATTTAATATTGATTTATCAACTGAAAATTTAAATTCCTTAATTAAAATTATTGAAAATCAAGCAGGGAAAAAATTAGTTCTTTCAAATAAGGTTATAGCAATAAAAGAAAGAGAATTTCTTTCTTTAGTTTTGGAAAAACCCGGACCCAAAAAATCATTTAAAAGAACAATTAAAATAAACGATGAAGCAGAAATAAATGGTCGCACACTTAAAATCGAAAAAGTTAATGTAAGCGAAATAAAACGGTTGAAAAAAAGATCAGTTGAATATATTTGCACTGATGGAATAAAAACTGTATTTCAAATACGAAAATGGAAAGAAGGAGATAGATTCTGTCCGCTTGGGATGAAAGGCTCAAAAAAAGTATCAGATTTTCTGATTGATGAAAAAATCCCTTCGACAGAAAAGAATGAGCAATTAGTACTTACTAATTCAGGTAGAATAGTTTGGGTGGTTGGGCTGAGAATAGATGACAGGTTTAAAATAAATTCAAAAACAAAAAAAGCAATTAAATTGATTTATAAATGAGTGTAAAAGGTTTTGACAGTGTAATAGTAGGTGATGACAGGTTTAAGCTGTTGTTCAGTGAACAACAAATTCAAATTAGAACGGAAGAATTAGCAAAACAGATATCAGATGAGTATAAACACACGATTCCCGTGTTTATTGGGGTACTAAACGGTTCATTTCTTTTTATGTCTGATTTAATTAGATACGTAACAATTGACTGCGAAATTGATTTCTTCAAATTATCCAGTTACGGTGATGAAAAAATCTCTTCGGGCAGAGTAAAATTGCTCAAAGAGCTTAACTGTGATGTGAACGGAAGAGACATAATAATTGTTGAAGATATTGTTGATACAGGCTTATCGGTAAAGTATATCGAAAAACTGTTCAAAAAACATAAACCAAAAAGCATGAAGGTTGTCTCACTTTTGGTTAAGCAGGATAGCCTTAAATATGATTTAAAAATTGATTATATTGGATTTAATATTCCTTCAAAATTCGTTATTGGCTATGGATTAGATTATGCACAGAAATATAGGAATTTACGTTCAATTTACGTTTTAAGTGAAAACGGAGACTAGTTTTTAATGAAAATAGACTTTAAAAATTTTTTTATGGCAGATAATAAAGGTGGTAAACAGCCCCCTAGAAATCAAAAGGGAGGCGGACCAAATAAACCGGATGATAACTTCGATTGGTCGAAGATTTTGCGTATGGTATTCGGTTGGGGTGCAGTTATAGTTGCAGCAGTTATTGTTATGCAGGTTTTCCGCACAGGACAGGAAAATTTTGTGGAGATTCCTTTTGCAGAATACAAAAGATTAATAAATGAATCTGATAAAATAACCGAAGCTACAATTACAAAATCTGATATTAATGATTATTATTTTAAAGCAGAACTATCCACTGAAACTACGGTATCAATTGATGGTAGCAATACATCTGTAAAAGCGATTTCCGTTTACATTCCCGAACCCATAATTAAGGACGAAGAAGCACTCTGGAAAGAAAAAGGTTTAAACTATTCATTTGATAAACAATCGAGTGAATGGTTAAATATTTTAATCGGATTTTTACCGTGGATCTTAATTATTGCCGTTTGGATTATTATAATGCGAAGAATGCAAGGACAGGGTGGCGGATCAAGAGGTATTTTTTCATTCGGGAAAAGCAAAGCAAAATTAATTACACAATCCAGTCAGAAGTTTACTTTTAGAGATGTTGCTGGGGCTGATGAAGCAAAATTAGAACTACAGGAAGTAATTGAATTTTTAAAAGAGCCGTCCAAATTTCAAAAGCTCGGTGGAAAAATTCCACGCGGCGTCCTTCTTCTAGGACCACCGGGAACTGGTAAAACACTTTTAGCTCGCGCAGTTGCTGGTGAAGCGGGAGTACCGTTTTTCTCCATTAGTGGTGCTGATTTTGTTGAAATGTTTGTTGGTGTTGGTGCAAGTCGCGTTAGAGATCTTTTCGAGCAGGGAAAACGAAGTGCTCCCTGCATAATTTTTATTGATGAAATTGATGCTGTCGGAAGGCATCGCGGTGCAGGTCTCGGTGGCGGACACGATGAACGCGAACAGACATTGAATCAGCTTTTGGTTGAAATGGATGGATTTGAACAGAACAGTGGTGTGATAATAATTGCTGCCACAAACCGTCCGGATGTTCTCGATCCTGCATTGCTTAGGCCCGGAAGATTTGATAGACAGGTGGTTGTTGATAGGCCGGATGTAAAAGGAAGAGAAGGAATTTTAAAAGTCCACACTCGTAACATTCCCTTGGATGAAAAAGTAGATTTAGAAGTCCTAGCAAAAGGAACACCCGGTTTATCGGGAGCGGACCTTGCAAATCTTGTTAATGAAGCTGCACTTCTTGCCGCAAGAAAGAATAAGAAGAATGTTGAAATGATTGATTTTGAAGAGGCGAAAGATAAAGTTATGATGGGAATGGAAAGGAAAAGTCTTATAATAACTGAAGAAGAAAAGAAAACTACTTCTTACCATGAAATAGGGCATGTTTTGGTTGCACGAATGATTCCCGAAGCAGATCCCGTTCATAAAGTTACAATTATACCAAGAGGCCGCGCACTTGGTGTTACAAGCTATTTACCCATTGATGAAAAACATACTTATTCAAAGGAATATTTAGAAGCTGTTATAACTTATGCTCTTGGTGGAAGAGCCGCTGAAAAAATTGTATTTAATCATTTTACAACCGGCGCAGGAAACGATATTGAAAAAGCAACTAGTATTGCTAGAAAAATGGTTTGCGAATGGGGTATGAGTGAAAAAATGGGTCCTCTAAGTTACGGTGCAAAAGAAGAAGAAATATTTCTTGGCAGAGAAATTCAAAAGCATAGGGATTATAGCGAAAAAACTGCAGTGGAAATTGATGATGAAGTCCGTTCAATAGTTAATAAAGGAATGGTTCGAGCGGAAAAGATTTTAAATGAAAATATTGATTTGCTGCATAAACTTTCCAAAGAATTACTTGAGCGTGAAATTCTTGATGCCGAGGAAATAAATAGAATAATTCAAGGAGAGGATTTACCTCCGGTTCCCAAAAAAGAACCTGAATCAAAAAACAAAACTCCTGAAAATGTTCCGGACCATGTAAAAAAACTTATGGATCAGCGTAAAGAAAAAGACCCCGCTGTAAAAGATGACTCAAATTGATCGTGGAACTATTCTATACAAAGATGAATTATTAAGAAAAACAATTCATCTAGCCTCGCTTTCAATTCCTATCATTTATTATTTTATCCATTCTGAAACAGCAGCAATTATACTGGCCGTACTTGCCGGGCTGGCGCTGATAATTGATTGGACAAGATACTTATTGCCGGAAGTCGGTAAGATTTTTTATAAAATATTCGGCTTTCTTTTACGCGAGCACGAAGTTGATCATCAGAAAAGAAATCTTAACGGTGCAACATATGTTTTAATATCTGCTTTAGTTGGTGTGCTAATTTTTCCCAAATTGATTTTTATTACAGCATTTTCAATTTTAATTGTAAGTGATTCATTAGCTGCCTTAATTGGAAGAAAATTTGGCAGAAGAAAATTTCTTTCAAAAAGCTTTGAGGGAACTTTTGCCTTTTTCATTAGTGCATGTATAGTGATTTTATTTACACCCAAAATTGGAAATTTTCCTGAAGAATATTTAATTGGATTTATTGCAGCTTTTGTCGGAGCTATTACTGAAAATATTTCCTTTAAATTAATTGATGATAATCTTTCTATTCCACTTTCAGTTGGTTTTACAATGTGGGGATTGTATTTAGCAATACTTCCACATCTTGAATTAACTTTACCAAACGTTCCGAGGTAAAAATGAAAAAATTTTTATTGATAAATATTGCCACCATTCTGTTACTTCTGCTGGTAAATTGTGATCCAACCAGTAAACCTGCCAGAGGTTTTGAAGATGAAATATTTGTTGTTGCAGATTCTGTTGAGTACGAAGATTTAAGGGAATCTCTAACAACTGCTTTCGAAAAAGAAATTTACACACCACAGCCTGAAAAGATATTTACTCTTAAACGAATTAGCACTGCTAAGCTCGAAACTTATAAAAACAGGAAAAATATTATTATTTCTGCACCTTTAAATTCAGGTAGCAGAACTTCGGATTTTATAAAAGCAATTGTCGATTCTTCGATTGAAACTAAATTAAATACTGAATCTGATTTTGTTGTGTATAAGTATGATCTTTGGGCAAAGAACCAGCTTGTTACTGTTTTATCTGCACCAACAATGCAGGAACTGGAGTTTAAAATTTTTCAAAATGCAGATAACCTGCTTTATGCTTATCAAAAACTTTCGGATGAAAGACTTTACAACAATCTTTATAATCCGAGCTATGAGCAAATGAACATTGAAGGAAAATTTTTAAAGAATTACGGCTGGACGATTTACGTGCAGGCAGATTTTAAAGTTTCCTTTGATAAAGCAGAAGATAAATTTGTTTGGCTTAGAAGATCACCTGGCAGCGATATGGAGCGTTGGATATTTATTCACTGGATTGATAGTGCTACACCCGAGTATTTGGTGCAGGATTCAATCAGATCTATCAGGGATAGAGTTACAAAACAATTTTATCGAACCAGGGATGATACTTCATATGTTGTTGTTGCGGAAGACTATTTCACTGTAAATGAAATAAGTTTCAATGATAGGTATGCACTCTTTACGCAGGGATTATGGGAATTGAACATTAAAGGAATGGGTGGACCATTTGTTAATTATATGTTTTTTGATGAAGAAACAAACAGAATTTATATGATTGATGGCTCTGTTTATGCTCCAAAATATTATAAGAGAAACCTTATACAGCAGATGGATGTAACACTGCAGTCTTTCAGAACAAGATCCGAATTATCTTCTGAAAGAATTGATGACTTGCTTGATGCCGTGGAGGAATAATTTTCAATCAAGCTGTCACGTTCTCACAGCAACAGAAATCAGTTATAAACTATTCGTTGAAGCTGTGCTGGAATTTTGAAATTGGGTAAATCAGAAATTATTTTCTGAACATAAATTTTCGCCCTATCACTCTTTCCAAATCTAATTTCATATGCTGCCCTGTTTGAAAGTATTGTTCCAACAAATTTTTCTATGCTGTCTATATAATGATTTCGCTTTTCGGGGAATCGAATGGTAAAATCAGGATCAGCCGCAGATACGTATTCATTTCCTTTTACAACTTTAAACAGAAACAAATCGGGGACTAAACTGTAACCGGGTGGAAGTGCAAACTCACCTCTTTTCATTTCCTGTTCGACTAATTCAGGTGCAATGTAAAAATCTCTTTTATCAAAATTAGTTGTAACTAACTTACTCATAATTGTTCTGTATAGATTTTCAAGTTTGTTGGCGTCAAAATTTTCACTGCGTTCAAAGGGCTGTAATGCAAGCAGGAATTGATCAATCTCATTTTCTATTCCTTCAAGTAAAGAAGGATCGTAACTATTTAATTGATTGTAATACCAAGAGCGACGAAGCAGCTCTTTATCAACTATTTTTACATCTGTTCTGTAGTTCTCAAAAAACTGATAGTAGTAAGATTCAGAAATGAAAAAATCCCATTGGTAGCTGAAAATTATTGCATCTTCTGAAACACTGCCTATCAACGCTTTTGTGTAATCTTCAAAAGTGTAAACATTGCTTTGGCTTACTTTATCAAAATTAAAATAAAACTGAATTGCTAAAACAATTCCTAAAATTCCCATCACAACTTTTTGTGAAGCACCTTTCATCATAAAAAGCTTTACTGCACCGAAAGCTGAAAAGAAAGAAATCATAACAAAAGCAAGTAAAAAGTAGGCATCAATATCGTGTATATCATAATTGATTGAATAAAGAACAGTTGATAGAAAAGTAATTATCAAAAAAAGAAAAAGTTTTTTTGCTTTGATGTACGAAAAGAATAAACCTACAGTGGCTACAACCAAGGTTAAATAAAATTCAAACGGCAATGCTTCAATGAAATACACAAACTGCTTTTTTGCTGCTTCCATTGATGAAAATAGCCAAACCTGGTATTGCTTTCCTGAAATATGTCTTAATATTTTTTCCATATCAATTGGGTTTCCCCAATTAATCATTGGATTTTGCACAGCTCGAATTGGTAAATATGAATAGATAATTATTAAAATCGGAAGGAAAATTAAAATCATTATCAGAACTCGTTTAACCGAAGCTTGATTTATCTTAAATCGTGAAAAATAAATGAAAGCTGTACCAGGCAATATCAGCAGTGTGGTCATGTGGTTGGTAAAACCTAGTGCCAGCACAACTGCAAAAATTAGCCATGGTTTTATTTCATCACTTCTAAATGAAATGATATAAGCCTTAATCAACATTAAGATTATTATTGTGATGAGCAAAAGATGAAGTGAGTAAACTTCAACCGAGGTACTTTGAAACCAAAATGTATTACTGAATGCGAGTGCTAATCCTCCAAATACAGCCGAAATGATTTTAGTTACTTCTGAAATTTCACTTTGTGTTTTTTCCTTTTCACTTTTATGCTTTTTCTTCTTCTTTATTTTTGATTCTTTGGATTGCGTTTTTTGTTTGCTTACAAATGGTGAAAGATTATCAAAACAGAGTTTTATGGTGTGTATAAATACTCCTACAGCAGCGCTGCAGTAAATTGCGGCAAGAAGGTTAAGCTGGAAAATTTTTGTAAATGGCAGCGGGATTAAAGAAAAAATATAGCCTACAATCGTAAACAGAGGATAGCCTGTTGGATGCGCAATTCCCAATGTTGCTTGCACTGCAGCAAGTTCTCCAGAATCAATCTGTACAACCGACGGTGCGATTGTGAATAAATAAACTAATAAAACAAATACTGCTGTGATTAAGTGAAAATATTTTTTAAGAATTTTCATAATGATTTTTGAGTGATCTATTAAAATATTAAAAAATTGTCTCACTGAGCCTTACTGTCGGCAGACAAGCATAACGAAGTATCTCTGGTATTTTAGCAGGAGATTCTTCCCCCGCGAGAGCGGGGTCAGAATGACAACTAATTAATTAACTTACTATAAGCATCCCTATTTTCCTTTAAAATAGATCTTATTTTTCTAATCAGCTCTGTACCACTTTCAATTTTAATCATTGTCGATAATTTATCTAATCGTTCTGTTTCTTCACTTATCTTTGATGATCTGCTGTTGGTAGCAATTTGATTAAAAATATCTAATTCTTTAAGGAAAATGTAATTATCAGCAAGCGATTTTAAAAATCCCCACTTCTTTTTTTCTTTGCTCAATTCAATTAAAATATTCGGCGTTGATTTGCCAAAATATTTTTTAGTATTCATCGGATTCGATAGGATTAAATAATGTGCAATGTATTCAATATCGTTCAATCCGCCGGAATTTTTCTTTAAATCAATTAATTTTACTTCAGCTGGGAAAGCAGATAATGCTTTTCCTCTAACTTCATTTATACCTTTTACAATTTCTTCTTTCCTCAAGTTGGAATTTCGTTCAAAGTAAGTAATTGCAAGACTGTTAAACAATCTCTTATTTCCGTAAATAAACTTTGCTTTTAAAAAGGATTGTAACTCCCAAATTCTCGCACGATTCAAAAAATATTTTTTATATCCATTTAGCTCCCAAACCAGCTGGCTGCTATCACCTTCAGGTCTTAACCTGCAATCAACCGAAAAAGGTGACAGATTACCCCGAAGCAATTTTAGCAAATCCTGAAAATTCTGTTCTAATTTATTATGTTTTTGAATGTTACGGGCTGCAAAAATCAAATCAATATCGGAAACAAAAGACATAGTGCCTGTAGCAGTGCTTCCCATTACTGCAATAAAGAAATTATCTTTCCATTTTTTTTCTTTTTCAAATTCACTAACGATTTGTCTTATTTTTCCTGTCACAAAATTACTCAACAATGCGGAAGCTTCACTCGCACTAATTAAGCTCAAAGTAATTTTTGAAGAGAGCAAAAACAAAATCTTTTTCATTTTGTAATTGATTATCTCTGTTGTATCAATCTCCTGAAATATTTCCCTGCTGAGAAAGATCTCACGTAATTCTTTATCCTCTCCAAATAGCTCAATACTTTTTTGTGAACACTCGCACAATGTTAGAAATGAAGTAAAAAATTTTCGATCAATAAATTCGTGATACCATATTGAAGGGAAATCAGCATTCTTAATTACTCTTACGAAGTTTGATAAAGTTAAATCAGGATCTATAGACTTACATAAATATTCAATCAGTTGTGGCTCAATAATTCCAAAACTATCTACGGATTGCTTATCAAACTTTCGGCTGATTGTTAATCCTTTTCCTTCCTTTAAAAACTGAAAATCATTGTAAGCTCTTTGCAGATTTTGAAATTTAATTTCAGAAAGATCTGTTTTTGTTTTTGGAGTTTCTAAAATTGAATTATAAATTTTTCTAATTTGTTTTCTATATTCTTCAATTTTTATTCTGAAATCTGAGAGTTTTTTGGATTTAAGATAATAGCTTAATTTCTCTGCAACCTCTCCGCTTTCCGGAATGACGTGTGTTTGCTTGTTGTTCATTAACTGCAAATAATGCTCAATTTTCCTGTAAAAAATGTAAGCTGAACTCAGTAGTTCAGATTCTTCATCCGAAAGAAGTTTTGCTTCATGTAATTTTAAAATTGCAGTAAGCGTGTTTCCGGTTTTCAATGATTCGTTTCGTCCGCCGTTTAACAATTGTAATCCCTGAACAGTAAATTCTATATCGCGAATTCCGCCCGGGATGAACTTTATATTTTCTGCGCCCTCTATTTCATCTTCACTTATTTTCTTTAGCTTTTTCATCTGCTCGATTGGAGAATTGAAAATGGTGGCAGGGAAAATGAACGAATCAAGATAATCAAAAAATTGTTTGTAAAGATTTTTATCTCCCGCAAGATAATCTGCTTTAATAAGCATTTGCCTTTCCCAATTGTGTCCGCGTGTTTCGTAATAATCCAGGTATTCTCTTATGCTTCTGCAAACTGCTGAACTTTTTCCGTCAGGTCTTAGTCGCAGATCAACACGGTATAACAATCCTGCTTCGGATGATGCGGCTTTTTCTAAAAATAATTGAATTGCTTCAGAAAGAATTTCACTGTAATACCTGTCTTTAAATTTTGTTTCTTTATCATAAAAAATAATCAAATCAATATCTGAACTGTAATTAAGTTCATTTCCGCCAAGCTTGCCTAAAGAAATTATACAGTACGAACTTTTTGCCTTTTCTATTTTATATTTCTTTAAAACAAAATCGTAACAGATTGAAAACAGCTCAGAAGTAAGTGATGAAGCCAGAGTTGAAAGCTCACCAGTAATTTCTGAAAGTTCATTTTTTAAGATAATGTCCTTTAATCCTATTCGCAGGATTTCTTTTCGCTTTAGAGTATTTATTGTATGCACCTTTGCATCAAGCGAATTATAAAGCGATGTACGGCCTTTCAATTCTTCACCTAATTCATTTCTATTGAGCTTTACATTTAATCTTGAAGGATCAATAACTAAGTAGAAATATTCTGGATTTAGCACAAGAATATCGCTTAAATAATTGCTGTTTGATGCTACGCTGATTAGTATTTCAACATAGTGCGGGTATTTTATGCATTCACTCAGGAAAAAAGTTTTATCGTACATCGAGTTTATTATTCTTAACAGGTTTGCTTCGGAAGTTTTGGTAAAGTAGGTCTGTTTAATTTCATTTTCGATGAGAGTGAATAGGATCTCAAAATCTTCTGATGGAATATTGCCAGCAGCAATTTCAAGAAACTTTTTTATAAATTCATCAGAGAGTTTTTCTAAACGCAAATGAACTGAGTTGTTAAATTCAAATAATCAATTATCATTCAAATTTAAGTATAAATAGAATTGTTAGCACTTATCATTTATACTGAGAGTTGAGGGTAACAATTAAACTTCGAATAAACATCTTATTCTTCAATTTCAGCAAGCAATTCTCTGGCGGCAGGCTCATCTTTTCTGCTAATTTGAATTTCTACTGGACCTGCAATTAAATTAAATCCAGTTCCAATAACACCAAGGCCAAATAGATTCTGAAGATTTTCACCTTTTACCAAGTATGGAATCTCAGCACCATCAAGAATCGATTTCACCATTACAATGACAGCTTGATTGCCGGATTGAAATATTGTTATTAGATCTGATTCAGAAGACAATTTTTATGCTTTAATTTTTTAATTGATTTGCTCTAAAATATTTCTAGAAATTCAATATAAAAAATTTCATTTGTAATTTAAGTAGTCGTTAATGCTTCAATAATTTTTGAACAGCCGCCTTCACGTAAGTAATTTGCATGATCTTCAACATCTTTAAACTTCCGTCCAACTATTTTAGAGCATTCGAATTTAAAATCTGTGCATTTTAAAAATTTATCAATAACTTCGCTGGCGTCAGAATTTTTAAAATTAATTTTACCTCCATCTTTCTCCAAATTATTTATTCCTGTAATCCAGATTGCAGCACCCAGCGCACCGCAGGCACCTCCGCATAAGCCGATGCCGCCTGCTAATCCAGACGCCATAACCTTTTGTATTTCCGATGCGCCCATCTTTTCTGCAAGCAATGCCGAACAGCTTATTGGGGCAGAGTGAGTTTTAATATCATTTTCAGAAAGTGATGAATTAATTTTCTGAAATGCTGCTTTGGCATATTTCCCTGACATGCGAAAGCAGTGTATTGTGCCACCTTTTACAATAAAAAATTTAATCATCTGCATTGCTGAAGACGACTTGTCTATGCCGGTTATTTCATAACAATTTATATTTTTGTTAAGTGCTTGGAATGACTCAACTATTCTTTGTGTTGCAGCAATTGCTTTTGCTTCAGCTTTTGAGCCAGTACCGTATAGACGATATGCCTGCGCCCCTGCTGCAAGTGCCGCACCCCAAATCATTCCGCACTGGTAACCGTGCTGCATAATTCCACCCGCTAATGGACTAGTGGCGCGTTCTTCTTCTATTAAGGGGTTATCAAATGCGCGGTTGAGAACTCTCAACAAGGTTTCTGATCAAGTACCGACTTTAAGAAATGTGCTTGCTGTTCCTATTGATGATATTCTTCCTTTTACTTTTTTCATCATCTCTCCCTTTGTTTATACAATTTGCTCAAGATCAAAGCTCCTTGACATCTCTTTAAAAGATTAAAATATTTACTTATTAAAGTTCTTTAATAAATCACTTTAATTCAATAAAAATATTAGAACAATCACCCCAACTCCATCACAACCCTTTCTGAGTAAAATTTCTTAAATTGCATTTAAAAACTTCAATCGGTAAGTTTATTTTCGTTTAAAAAAGGAGAATACCGTTAAATGCTAAATATTGTTAAGAAGATATTCGGTGATAAGCACGAGAAAAATCTAAAGGAACTTTGGCCTGTTGTTGATATTATAAACGGGGAATATGAAAAAGTAAAATCGCTATCGGATGACGAATTAAGAACAAAAACTGGCGAATTTAAAGAAAGAATAAACGAGCATACCGCTGAAACCCGCAAGCAGATCGATGAGCTGAAAACCCGTCTGCAAACCGATGAAGATTTTGATCGCAATGCAGCCTACGATGAGCTTGATGCACTTCAGGAAAAGCTAAACGAAGAGTACGAAGACATTTTGGATGAACTCTTACCGGAAGCATTTGCAGTAGTTAAATCCACCTGTGAAAGACTGGTTGGAAAAAGCTGGACAATTGCAGGAACTAAAATAACGTGGGAAATGATTCCTTACGATGTGCAGTTAATCGGCGGAGTTGTTTTACACCAGGGTAAAATTGCGGAAATGGCAACCGGCGAGGGAAAAACACTCGTTGCAACTTTACCGATCTATTTAAATGCACTTACCGGAAGAGGAGTTCATCTTGTAACAGTAAATGATTACCTCGCTCAGCGTGATAGCGAGTGGATGGGTGAAATTTTTAAATTCCACGGAATGACAGTTGGTTGCATCATAAACACAATGAGTCCTGAACAACGGAAGGAAATTTATAAATGTGATATAACTTACGGAACGAATAACGAATTTGGTTTCGATTACCTGCGTGATAATATGGCAATTGATAAAGAAGGACAAGTTCAGCGGGGACATAATTATGTAATAGTTGATGAGGTCGATTCGGTTTTAGTTGATGAGGCACGAACTCCGTTAATTATTTCAGGTCCGGTTGATGTTGATGATCATAAATTCAACGAAATGAAACCAAAAGTTGAACGGCTTTTCAGAAAGCAGAAAAATCTTGTTGCATCTCTTCTTCAAGAAGCGGAAAAAATTCTTGACGATAACGGCGCCTATCGCGAAGCAGGAGTTTTGTTGTTCAGAGCATTCAGAGGTTTACCAAAAAGCAACAAACTGATGAAACTTGTTAGTGAACCCAGTTACAAAAAACTAATGCTGGATACAGAGCTTGAATACCTGCGTGAAAAAGGTAAGTACATGCATATCATCGATGAAGAACTCTACTTCGTAATAGATGAAAAAAACAACAGTATTGATATTACTGAAAAAGGGCGTGAAGAACTTGCACACGGCAGCGGGTTGGAAAAAGAATTTTTTATACTCCCGGATTTAGGAACTGAAATTAGCAAGTTTGAAAACGATACAAGTCTATCCGATCAGGAAAAACTAAAGAGGAAGGATGCACTTTACAGCCATTACTCTGAAGCAAGCGATAGAATACACACCATCAACCAGTTGTTAAAAGCATACACGCTTTTTGAAAAGGATGATGAGTATGTTATAACTGAAGACG
>CBDUAV010000057.1:0-18934 GCA_965365225.1 uncultured Ignavibacteria bacterium
TATAAAAAGGAACTATTTTATTCTAAATCTTGTTTTAGAGTGAGGGCAAATACTCTCTTAACTTGATTTAATTTTTCTTCGTGCTTAAACTGTTAAATAAATTTTTGAGGAATGCTATGGTTACCGGGTTAATTATATTTGGGATTGTTACGTTGATGACAATCTATCTAATGTTTGGAATATGGGAATCTTAAATACTGATCTATTCTATTTAATCATATAAATAATTATTTAAACAAAAAAATCCGATCAGTCTTTACAGACTAATCGGATTTTTTATTTGTTTCAATCTTTGAATTAAGGAATAATTTCGGTGATGATATCATCATCAGTAACTGTACATTTCAGGTACCAGCTGTAGCCTTTCTGAGTAAATGGTGCTGCTTTAAGAATCAGCTCGGTTTTGTTGCTATTTACAATCATAAATATCCCACTAGTTGAAGAATCAAGTTCTGCAGGAATTGTCCATCCAATGTAACTTTGGTTTCCTCCGCCCATTTCAGATGGTCTATTAAAATATTGTTGAGCAATCATACCTAGATGCAATAGTTCAGATGCAATGCTGTCTTTGTTTGAATCTTCCATGCTGGTATCGAACATTTGGCTTGCAATACCTACTGCAACCCCTACAATTATCATCCCCAATACAATTAGAAGAATTTGCTGTTGACCCATTTATCCTCAATTTTATTCAATATTGAAAGGGTTCGTTAATTAAACTTTTGCTTCAGACTCATATCTATTTCATAATCTTCAATCGGTGTAACAAAACTACTCAGAGCTTCTTCGATAGTTTCATAAGTCTCAAAAATTTCTATGGTACCGGTTAAGTGAAATACAGATTTAGCAAAATAACCAGGTTTAACCAATTTAAGCTTTCCGCCTTTTGTTTTTAATTTTTTCCAGGTTACAACGAGCACACCTATAAAAGTCGAATCAAGAAATTCACATTCACTAAGATTCACAACAACATTATGCTGCCCCCGCTGTATTTCTTCATCTATTTCACTCTTAAAATCAAGTGCTTCTATAATTGTAGCTTTTTTAAGGTGAATGGTTGCGATTAAAAAACCACAATGGTACCGTTTTTCAAGTTCCTTCATTTTACCCTCACAAATATTAGTTAAGCATCCATTAACCTTTTGCCAACAAATGTGCCAATCCATAATTGAATACAATTTGTAAAAGATAGTAAAATCCTTTGTACCGATACGTTACACGATCTTTATATTAAAACATTTTTATCAAATATAACACTATCAGATACTGACTAGAAATAATATGGATTCATTAATCATCTCTGGAATATTTGAGATGATCTACATTAAAAAACTCATTTAGTTTGGCTGGTAAGCATTTTTCACAACAAGCAGAACAGAATGAATGTATCATTACAATAAAATATTAAACTAATATAGTTTCATATCTGAACACTGAAAATTATTAAACTTGTAAAATTCATTGAAAATGAGAAAATTTCGCCGGAATAATTGTTGATTAACAATTTCATTGCTATGCTTGCAATCTTTAGTTGAATGTGTGTCAAAATTTATCCAACTGAACCTAGCAATTATATAAATCATTGGGAAGAAATTCCTAAAATTCATTGTGTTATTAGCAGGAGTGGTTAATGAAGGATGCTTGTGAGGGCAAAAGAGCATCTCTGCTTATAAAATTTGTTGCTATCAGTTTTGCTGTTATAATATTGGCTGGCTGTAACCGTTATTACAATACCCATAACATTTATGTTAAAGATGGTTTGATTTATAAACAGGGTGAATCGATACCATTTACTGGCAGAATTTTGGATTCACTTGATAGCAAAATTGTTGAATACGATGTTGTTGAAGGATTAAAAAACGGTGAATTCTGTGTTTCCAATTTCAATGGCGTTTTTACTGTATTTGGTTCAATTAAAAAAAATAAAAATGTTGGTATTTGGAGTTACTTTTACGAGAGCGGTCAGCTTGAATCGAAAGGTAACTTTAAAAATGATTTACCGCATGGTAAGTGGCAATGGTTTTATAAAGATGGCACCCTAAAAAGTGAAGGATACTACATAAACGGAAATCAAGAAGGGGAGTGGAAATCATTTAGTGAACACGGTTTGCTAAAATCAATAACAAGATTTACTGGTGGTATAGAAACAAATAAAATTGTACTTAGTAAAAATCAAAGTATATAATTAACTGTTCACCATACGAATTCTTTAATATTAAATTTATCACGTCGAAAACGCATCTTTAATAATTTTCTTTTGCTGCTGGCTGCTAATTTTTGAAGATCCGGCAGCGGGGCTGGCACTTTCGGGTCTTCCAATATAGTTCAATTTACATCCTTCTGGAATATCATTAATTAATCTTTGAGCCAAGAAATTCCAAGCACCCATATTTTTCGGTTCTTCCTGCACCCATAAAATTTCTTTTACATTTAGATAGGAATCAAAGATTCTTTTTAATTGTTTTGCCGGATATGGATAGAATTGTTCTATTCGAACAATTACTGCATCTTTAATATCATTACTCTTTTTATAGGAACTTAGCTCGTAAAAAAGCTTGCCACTTACTAAAACGATTTTACTTACTTTCTTTTTATTGGATACATCAAGATCATCCAATACTTCAGAGAATTTACTATTAAGAAATTCATCTTTGCTTGATTTTGCTGCCGGATGTCTTAAAAGACTTTTGGGGGTCATAATTACAAGTGGAATTTTCATAGCAGATTTAATTTGTCTCCTTATCAAATGAAAATATTGCCCGGGAGTTGTAACGTTACAAACCTGCATATTATTTTCAGCGCAAAGAATTAAAAACCTTTCTAATCGTGCACTCGAGTGTTCAGGACCCTGTCCTTCATAACCATGCGGAAGAAGCAATATAAGATTATTTGGTATCTGCCATTTTTCATAGGAAGCAACAATAAAGTTATCAATTATAACCTGTGCTACATTTGCAAAATCTCCAAATTGTGCTTCCCAAATTACAAGTGCAAGCGGATCTGCTGTGCTGTATCCAAATTCAAAACCAAGCACTGCGGCTTCCGAAAGAAAGCTATCTAGTGCTTCCAATTGAGCCTGATCTTTGCTTAAAGAATTTAATGGAACAAATTCATTTCCCGTATTAATATCTGTAAACGCAAGATGCCTTTGGCTAAATGTTCCGCGAACGCTGTCCTGTCCGCTTAATCGAACCGGAGTTCCTTCAAGAAGTAAACTTCCGAAAGCTATTGATTCAGCTAATGCCCAATCCGCTTTTGCAGAACCAGCAAGTAATTTTTTTCGCGCATCTAAAAACTTTGCAAGCTTGGGATGACCGTTAAAATCATCTGGGACAGTTGTTAGCCCATTTATAATTTTTATAAGCATATCTTCTGAGATGCTTGTACTTTTTTCAGGAATAAAATCTTCAATGACTTTTTTTGGTACGGCAAGCGGCGGTTCACCTTCAAACTTTTCTCTTTTTTTCTTAATTCTCTCGAATGATTTTGTTAAAATTTTATTAAACTCCTCATTCATTTTATCGATTTCGGATGCGGAAATCGTACCCTGATCGATCAATTTTTTCTGATAAATTTCTTTTACCGAAGGATGATTTTTAATCTTAGCATACAGAATTGGCTGAGTAAATCCGGGCTCATCACCTTCGTTGTGTCCATGTCTCCTGTATCCGAAAAGATCAATTACAACATCTTTCTTAAAGATATGTTTATATTCAAAAGCCAAATTAGCAACCCAAATTGCTGCTTCCGGGTCATCGCCGTTTACATGGAAAATAGGAGCCTGCACCATTTTTGCAACATCGGTTGCGTACTGAGATGAACGTGCTTCATCGGGTGTTGTTGTAAATCCTATCTGATTATTTACAATTATATGAATAGTACCTCCGGTTCTGTAACCGCTGAGCTGTGAAAGATTTAATGTTTCTGCTACAACCCCCTGTCCGGCAAAAGCAGCATCACCATGGATTAAAACAGACATAACTTTTCTATGACTTTTATTATCCCCTAATCTTGTCTGTTTTGCTCGTACGATTCCTTCAACCACGGGATTTACCCATTCCAAGTGGCTTGGATTTGCAGCAACGGACACGGAAATATTTTTATTGGCGCTGGTTTTAAAATTTCCGCTTGCGCCAAGATGGTATTTCACATCTCCGGAACCTGCAATTGAATTAGGATCAAGTATATCTTCAAACTCACTTAATATAGAATCGTAAGATTTTCCAATTATGTTAGCTAGCACATTTAACCTGCCGCGGTGCGCCATTCCAAAGACAACCTCTTCTACATTATGTTCGCTTGCTATATTTAAAATTATTTCGAGAACCGGAATTAATGTTTCAGATCCCTCAATTGAAAATCTTTTATGGCCAATAAACTTACTGTGAATAAAATGCTCGAATGATTCAGCATTAATTAATTTTTGAAGAACATCCTTTTTTGTTTCAATATCAACTTTAGGTCTGTTTCTTATCGGTTCCATCTTTTCCTGCAGCCAGGTTTTTTCTGCTGGATTTTGAATATGCATGTATTCAACACCAATCTTTTCGCAATAAGTTTTTTGCAGAATATCCATTATTTCTCTTAGAGTTGCAGTTTGAAGTCCCGCAAATCCGCCTGCTATAAATTGCCTATCCAAATCCCAAAGAGTTAGATTAAAACTTGCTGGATCAAGCTCAGGATGATATTGTGCTTTTGAACTTAAAGGATCGAGATCTGCAACTAAATGTCCCCGAACTCGGTAAAGATTTATTAGCTGAAGAACTTTTGCCTGTTTGACAATTTCCTCAGTATTTCCACCTGCGTCAAATATTCCCGGTTGGTAATCAGTTTGCCAGTGAAGTGGTTTAAACGGAAGTTCAAGAGCTTCAAATATTTCTTCATAAAATCCATCTTTACCGAGAAGAAGTTCATTTATCTCCTTTAAAAATAAGCCCGATTCTGCACCCTGAATTATTCTGTGATCATAAGTGCTGGTAACATTCATAACCTTGCTGACACCAAGTGCAGAAATTGTTGATAGTGACATTGCCTGATATTCTGCATTGTATTGAATTGCACCTGTTGCGATAATTGCTCCCTGACCAATCATCAATCTTGGAATTGAGGCAACAGTACCAATTGTGCCGGGATTTGTAAGTGTAATTGTTGTACCGAGAAAATCATCAGGATCAATGCTGCCTTTACGCGAACGGGAAATTAAATCTTCAAAAGCATCCCAAAATTCATTAAAGTTTAGATTGTTTGCCTTTTTAATGTTTGGAACTATTAAGGATCTTGAACCATCCTTTTTTTCAATATCAATGGCTAAACCAAGATTTACATCTTTTCTTTTTAATACTGATGATCTGCCATTAATAATTGTATAGGCACTATTCATTACTGGAAAGGATTTAATAGCTTTAAGAATTGCCCAGCTTATAATATGTGTAAAAGATATTTTGCCTGCGTTTTTTTTCTTAAGATGATTATTAATCAAAATCCTGTTTTCTTCAAGCAGCTTTACCGGAACAGTCCTTTGTGAAGATGCTACAGGAATTAAAAGACTTATTGTCATATTATCGAGAACACGTTCTGCACTTCCAGTTATTATATTTACGTCATCATCTTTTGAAGGTTTTGGATAAGGAATGTTTTCATTCAGAAACGAAAGCGATTTGTTATTACCGTTAACGCTATCGTTTGAAGTAACATCGCCAAAAAATTTTCTCCACTGTTCAGGCACTTCCTCCGGATTATTTGAGTATTGCTTGTACAGATATTCGACAAACCACGTGTTTGCCCCAAACTTTTCTAGTTCTTTCTTCTCTTTTTGGGTCATATTTTTATTCTTCATTTTCAATTGCTATTATATTCATTCTTTTTGTTAATTTAAGAAAGATATTTTTAACATGATATACAAACGGTTTTCAAATTAATCTAAAGTTGTTTTGAATCACAATAAAAATCTTGCTAACATACGGCGTGAATATAAGTTAAACAAACTTTCAGAAAAAAACGTTCGAAATAATCCATTTATTCAGTTCTCAATTTGGTTTGATGAGGTTTTAAATGCAGAAATCATTGAACCTAATGCTATGATACTTTCTACTGCAGATAAAAATAGTAAGCCCAGTGCAAGAGCAGTTTTGATGAAAGATTTTGATGAAACCGGATTCACTTTCTATACCAATTACAATAGTAAGAAGGGGAAAGAGCTGTCCATAAATCCAAAAGCATCGCTGCTGTTTTTTTGGGTAGAGCTGGAAAGACAGGTTAGAATTGAAGGAAGAGTAAAAAAAGTAAGTAAAAAGGATTCGAAACATTATTTTAATACACGCCCGTTTGAAAGTAGAATTGGCGCACTTGCATCCGCACAAAGTAAAAAAATAGTTAGTAGAACATCGCTTGAAAAAAAATACAGTGAATTAAAATTAAAATATGCTGATGGTAAAGTGCCGATGCCTGATAATTGGGGTGGATATAAGTTAATTCCAAATTATTATGAATTCTGGCAAGGGAGGGAAAACAGATTACACGACAGGATCTGCTATAAAAAGCAAAAAGGGAAGTGGAAGATATTTCGTCTTGCTCCATAAGACTAATATTTAAATTTGGCTTTTAGAAATGGAACCCCTGCAATCAATGTTCTGCTAACGATCGCCACTAAAATTATCAATCCTCCTATAATAGCTGTAAAAGTTGGAACTTCACCATAACCTAGAAATACCCAGACAGGATTAAATACCGGTTCTGCCATTGAGATAATAGAAGCTTCAACAGCAATAACTCGTTTTAAGCCTGAAGCAAAGAAGGCATAAGCAATAGCAATTTGAAAAACTCCTAAAAACGTTACCATCCACAAATCGCTGAAGGTTAAAACTTCTATAGAAAATAGAAAAGGTATGCAAACAATTGCAACTAAAACATTGCCGTAAAAGATACTGCTCTGCTGGTATCTGTGATCATTTTTTTTCATTCCCAAAAAGAATGCTGCAAATGCGAGTCCCGAAAACAATGCCACGAAATTTCCTTCTAAATGGCCGGGCTGAAGCTCACCAACAAAAAATAAAATCATGCCCAAAAAACAAATTATAATTGTAACAATATTAACTTTTTCGTAACTGGTTTTGTTAATTAGTGGTTCGAAGATAAGAACATAAATCGGTGCTGTGGCTTGAAGAAAAATTGCATTGGCTGCAGTGGTTAATTTAGTTGAAATTACAAATGAAATTAATACAGCCGCGTAGAAAAATGAATTTAATAGTGTAAGTTTATTTAATTGAAGAACTCTTTTGCGAAAAATTATCGCAAAAGTCATAGCAGCAATTGTGCAACGGAAAAAAGAAAGTTGCATTGGTGAAAGATTAATCAGCTTTATAAGTAAGCCACCGCTGCTCCATAAAAATGCAGCAATAAATACAAATAGTAATCCCTTTTGATGTTCTCTTAAATTATTCATATTTGAAGGCCAAACATAATAATCAGATTGTAGAGAAGATTAAACTTCATTTTTGAAAATACATCTGTAAATTATCGGTTAAAAATAGTTTAACTTTAATAATGAGTAAAAACTATAAATTTATAGATCACACTGCCGATGTTGCTGTTGATTTAAAGGCAAATTCTCTCGAAGAACTTTTTACTGCTTCAGCAGAAGCGTTTAAAATTTCCGTCACGGATTTTAATTGTTTGGAAATATCTGATTCAATTGAAATCGAACTAATTGGAAACTCTAACGAAGAATTGCTCGTTAATTTTTTAAATGAAATAAATTTTCATCTAACAACAAAAAAGTGGCTTTGCTGTAAGGTTGAATCAATAAAAATTTTTAATGATGAAAATTATTGGGAACTTTCAGCAGAGTTGAGTGGAATAAAATTGAATTCAGAAATAGAATTAAAGCAGGAAATAAAATCAGTTACTTATCATCAAATGGAAATTGTTGAGAAAAATAATACTTATAGTACACGTGTTGTTTTTGATATATAGTTTAATTGAAGAGGCGAATTAAGATGAATGTTGGTGGAATTGAACTGGTGAAAGTGCGGGAAAATCTTTGGGAAATTCCTGCAACCGGAAAAATGAAAGTGCCCGGAAGAGTCTACATTTCACAGAAGATGATTGAAAAGGGTTTAAAGGATGATGAAGCACTTAAGCAGGTTGCAAACGTAGCACAGTTACCGGGTATTGAAAAATATTCACTTGCAATGCCCGATATTCACTGGGGTTATGGCTTTCCGATTGGTGGCGTAGCAGCTACAAATTTAAGTGATGGTGTTATTTCTCCCGGCGGAGTTGGATACGATATTAATTGCGGAGTAAGATTGGCAACTACAAATCTTGAATATAATTATGTCCAAAAAAGAATTGATAAACTAGTAGAAAAATTATTCAATGCAGTTCCAACCGGGGTTGGCGCAAGTGGTGCAATTAAAAAACTCTCATCTACTGATCTCAAAAAAGTTTTAAGAAAAGGTTCAACATGGGCTGTTGAAAATGATTTAGGCTCATCTGAAGATATTAGTTTTACAGAAGAAAGCGGAACCTTAAAAAATGCAGATGCAAATTCAGTAAGCAAAAGAGCATACGAAAGGGGAGCAGATCAGGTTGGTACGCTGGGCTCTGGTAATCACTTTTTGGAAATTGATGTTGTAGAAGAAATTTATGAGGCAAATACTGCAGAAATTTTTGGAATGTTTCCTGGACAGGTGGTTATCCAAATTCATACAGGCTCCCGTGGATTGGGCTACCAGATTTGTGATGACTATTTGAAAATATTAATGCAAGCAAGCGGCAAGTACGGTTTTGATCTTCCTGACAGGCAACTTGCTTGCGCACCAATCAAATCACAGGAAGGGCAGGATTATTTATCTGCAATGCAGGCAGCGGCAAACTTTGCGTGGAATAACCGGCAGGTGATAATGCATCTTGCAAAAAATGTTTTTAAAGATACATTTAATCAAAGTGATTCCGAATTAGGTTTTAATTTAATTTACGATGTGTGTCACAACATAGCTAAAATTGAAAAGCATAAAATTAACGGTGATGAAAAAGATGTTTGTGTCCATCGTAAAGGTGCAACACGTGCATTCCCACCCGGCAGTAAATTGATTCCGCAGAAATATCAATCAGTTGGGCAGCCAGTTTTAATTCCCGGTGATATGGGAAGATACTCTTATGTGGCAGTTGGAACAGAAAAAGCAATGGAGGAAACATTTGGAAGTTCTTGCCATGGTGCAGGAAGAAATCTTAGTCGTAGAAAAGCAATGAAAAATGCAAAAGGTAGAAATCTTATTGAAGAGTTAAAAGAAAAAGGAATTGTAGTTCAGGCAAAAGGTTATAGAACAATTGCAGAGGAAATGCCCGGTGCTTATAAAGATGTTTCGGATGTTGTAAATGTTATGCACAAAGAAGGAATTACAAAGAAAGTTGCAAAGCTTAGACCTATAGGAGTAATTAAAGGTTGATTTCGAGTTATTGTCCTCCACTTATTGTGAAAAAAATATTTAGTGAATCCATCTGGAATACATCAAACAATAAAATTCTTTTAACGTTTGATGACGGACCCGCTGAAAGCACAACTCCCAACATTATTGGATTGTTAAAAAAGAATAATATTAGAGCTGCTTTTTTTTGTGTTGGGGAAAACATTCAAAAGTATCCTGGGCTAGCAAAGCAGTTAATTAATGAAGGGAATTTGATTGCTAATCACACAATGAAGCATAAGCTGATTACAAAGATCAGCAACGATGAAGCAGAAATGGAAATCAAATCATTTAACAATTTGTTGAAAAAAAAGTTTGATTACGATGTAAATTATTTTCGTCCTCCGCATGGGAGATTTAATTTTAAGACTAATGGATTATTAAAAAAACAAAATTTAAAGTGTGTCATGTGGAGTTTATTGGCACATGATTATGAAAATAATATTAAAAAAGTAAAACATGGAATAGATAAATATCTGAGAAGAAATTCAATTATTGTTTTTCACGACAATTTAAAGTCAAATTCTATTATTGAAGAATCAATTAACTACACGATTGAGGTCGCAGCAAATAAGGGATTTGAATTTGGGGAGCCTGAAGATTGCTTGAAATAATTTTTTTAATTATCGTTTCCGTTTATTTTTTAATTTCAGTCTTCCTAGTTCTGGGTGTAAAAAAGAATTTTCCCATTTTAAATGAAGAAGATTTACCATCCGCCTCTGTTGTAGTTGCTGCAAGAAATGAAGAAAAGAATATTTTATCCTGTCTTGAATCATTAAATAGACTTATTTATCCAAAAGAAAAACTAGAAATAATTATAGTTGATGATGATTCAACAGATCGGACAGCGGAAATTGTTCAAGCATTTATTAACGATAAATCGAAGTTTAGTTTAATAGAGCTTAAGGAGGTTGGAAATGGGGATTTGAAAGGTAAAGTTCGTGCTGTTGCAGAAGGCATAAAGCGAGTAAAAGGCGAAATAGTATTAACCACTGATGCAGATTGTGAGGTTAAAGCTTTGTGGGCTAAAACGATTGCATCTTATTGCCAAAACAATGTTGGTGTGGTAAATGGCTTTACATCAATAAAAGTGCAAAGTTGGATTAGTGGAATGCAGGCAATTGATTTTATTTTTCTACTTTTTATTGCAGCTGGTACAATTAATATTGGAAAACCTGTAAGTTGTATTGGTAATAACATGTCTTTCAGAAAAAAAGCTTACAAAGAATCAGGTGGATTTGAAAACTTACCGTTTAGTGTCACTGAAGATTTTTTACTACTAAATGCAATTCATAATTTAAAAAAGTATAAAGCAATTTATCCTGTTGATAAGGATGCACTTGTGATTTCTGAGCCTTCTACTAGTATAAAAGAATTGTTCAATCAAAAAAAGCGTTGGGCAGTTGGTGGAATTGATGCTCCGGTTATGGGGAAACTGTTGATGTCTTGGGCTTTTATCACAAATATTTTTATTCTATTAACGCCGGTTTTCTTTAGTCCGGTGTGGCTGTATTTAGTTTTTTTCAAAATTGCAACAGACTTCTTTGCACTTGTTCCGATTCATCAAAAATTAGGTCTTCATAAGAATTTAAAATATTTTCCGGTGTTTCAAATTTATTTTATCATTTATACTAGCATTTTACCTTTAATATTAATTTTTAGCAGAAAAGTTATGTGGAAAGATAGAGTTTACTAATGCTTTTACTATGCAATTATTATTTAACTTACCGTTGCAACGCCTATTGTGAGTTTTGCCATTTTGGTGATCACACAAATTTTAAATATTCACCGTATGCACAATTTGAGGATTTTAAATCTAATGTTCGGCAGCTTGCTGATTTAGGTGTAAAGTTTATTGATCTTACAGGCGGTGAACCGCTGTTGCACAAAGATATTCATTTGATGGCAGAGTTCACAAACAGCTTAAAAATGCAAACAAGTATTACCACGAACACTTTACTATATCCGAAGTTTGCAGAAAAACTTGCCGGAAAAATTAATCTCCTTCATTTTTCACTTGATTCGCCTGATGAAGAGGAGCATAACAAAATAAGAAAAGTAGATTGCTACAAATCAATATTTAAAAGTATTGAAATTGCAAAATCACTTGGTGAGTTTCCTGATATTCTTTTTACCGTCACAAACGAGACATACAAAAAATTACCTCGAATGCATGAATTAGCTTCAAAATATGATATTGTTCTGCTTGTCAATCCTGTTTTTTCTTATTTCGGAAATCCCGGCTTAACCACTGAAGCCATTGATTTTATTGATGACTATTGCGATGGTAAGATGGATATTTATTTAAATAAAGGGTTTATGAAATTAAGAAAAGATGGGGGAAATAACATTAAAAATCCAAGTTGTAAAGCTGTTTCGAGAGTTATAGTTATTTCACCGGACAATGAAATTCTTTTGCCGTGCTATCATTTTGCAAATGATAAAATAAAAATAGATAAATCAATTGATGAACTTAGAAAATCGGATAAGATAAAATACTTTATTGGAAACGAAGGAAGGTTTGATTTCTGCAAGGGTTGTACAGTTAATTGTTACTTCGAACCTTCTTTTGCATTTCCCACAAACCTTTATGCTATATCAAGTCTGACCTCAAAATTTAAGTATAGTTACCACAAGCTCATAAAACAGAAAATAAAAAAGAAATTTATTACAAAGGCTGAAAGCAATTAATGCGTATTTTATTCATCTCAGTTCTTTTAATTATTGTAAATATATTTTCTGCAGCACAAACAAAAACTGAATGGTTTCCTGCTCAATTAAATATTCAACCCTTTACTGCAAATTTTTTAGAACCTAAAGTTGGATTTCAGTATTTATTCAAAATTGAAAAAGTTAGAATTGATATTGGAACTTCACACGATCTGATTAATTGGAAAACTAGTGAAAAAACTTTTTCCCTTGGTGCAGATTTTTTTACTTACACCAGAGCACGTTCTGAAGCTAATTTTAAATTTCCCGTAGAAACCATCGATTATATGTTTGGAATTAATGGGGGATTCAAATCATCATCTGATAAAAATGAATTGGGAATCCGCGTAAGATTTAGCCACATTAGCGCACATTTAGTAGATGGCTATTATGAAGGTGAAACTGGGAAGTGGTTGAATGACAGAGAACCTTTTGTTTACAGCACAGAATTTATTGAGCTAAACGGATATTATAAAATTTACGATATAAGAGTTTATGCTGGAGTTACTTACAATTTTCACATCATTCCTGATGAAATTAAAAAAGGAATTATTCAATTGGGTTTCGATTATTACGCACAAGCATTTAGGACATCTGTATTCATTCCTTTTATTGCTTACGATTTTAAGTTAACTGGAATCGATAAATACTCAGGAAACAATATTATTTCTGCAGGAATAAAATTTGGGAAGCCAACAACACGTGGATTTAGTATCTTAGTGTCCTATTTTTCCGGCAAAAGTGTGCACGGAGAATTCTACAATGTTAGTGAAAGTTACGCATCTATTGGAATAAACCTGGATATTTAAATATGCCTGAACCTTACGGGGAATCATATCATTCAACATACAGCACTGATCAAGCAAAAGTTTTTAAAGAAAGACCATGGCTTCATTTATCTTTATTTGTAATTACATTTATTACTACTACAATTGCTGGTGTGCAATGGACAAGTGCAAATCCAGGTCCATACGAATTGAAAGAACTACTCATTGGTTTGCCATATTCAATTTCAATTATGTTCATGATCTCTTTTCACGAGTTTGGGCATTACTTTGCAGCAAAGTATCACAAGGTAAAATCAACTCTTCCTTTCTACATTCCTTTTCCGCCGATTCCCTATTTCATTAATTTTGGAACGATGGGTGCGGTAATCAGAACACGATCGCGTATCTTAACCAAACAGGCAATGTTTGATATTGGCGTTGCGGGTCCAATTGCTGGATTTATTTTTTGTATTGCTCTTTTAATATATGGATTTACAAACGTTCCGGGAATTGAATACATTACGAATATTCATCCTGATTATTTAACACCCGAATATGGGAAAGAAGGTTTAGCATTAGTTTTTGGCGATTCAATTTTATTTTCCTTTTTCAAGTTGATTTTTATTGAACCAGGACAGTTCTTTCCGCCTATGACAGAAATCTATCATTATCCATACTTGTGTGTTGGCTGGTTTGGATTATTTATTACCTCAATGAATATGATTCCTGTTGGGCAGCTTGATGGTGGGCACATTTCGTACTCAATGTTCGGAGAACAAAATCATTACAAAGTTTCCGTGATTGCTTTTATAGCAATGTTCTTATTCGGGATTGTAGGTTTAATTGATGGCTTGCTAGAATTAAATTACGGAATTGGATGGTCTGGTTGGTTGTTTTGGGCCCTGATTCTTTATTTTGTCATAAAGCTAAAACATCCGCCGGTACCAGATCCAAATGAACTGGATCCAAGGCGAAAACTTATTGGTTATTTTAGCTTTTTTATTTTTATAATTTCTTTTTCTCCTATGCCCATTATGCTTACATTGTCAAATTAAATTTTAAAGTATCCTAATTTTTACCTTGTGAGAACTATTGTAGCCGAATATTATTATAATATGCAAAAATTACTTTTCCTGGTAATCCCTCTTTTGCTTTGGGGATGCGAAAAAACTTTCGATAATTTAATTGATGTATCCACAGAAAATTTCCAGGTTACTTCAGTAACTCATCCGGCTAGTTTAGATCTAAAAAATCCCGGCGATTCAATATTAACAGCAAGAATAAAGTTCACACGTACTAGCCAGCTTCAGCAAGTTTTTTTTGATGTTATTGCCTCAGATAATTCAGTTTTGAATCCAGCACCTATAGAAATGTTTGATATAAGCGATAACCTTTTTTCTGCTCAGTTCGAGTTAGAAAGAGAATATCCCAACGGAAAATATACCCTTAACTTTACTGTAAAAGGATTGAATGGGGAAAACACTTTGGTTGCAACAAGTTCATTAGATTTTAATAATGGGCAGGATAATGTTGCACCAGTAGTATCAAATCTTATGATGGCTGATTCGGTTCAAGCGGGAGGAACAATTCTCTTTACTGTAGAAGCAAGTGATAGCAATGGTTTGTCTGATATTGAATTTGTGTTTTATGAAACTTATGATCCCAACGGGGTCCAAATCGTTAACACGCAGGGTGTTTCTCAATTTCCTATGTTTGATGATGGTAATACATCGGAGAACGGTGATGTTACGGCAGGGGATGGAATATTTACAGTTGTTTTGACTTTTCCCACTGCAGCTCTGCAGGGCACCTGGCGTTTTGAATTTAGGGCAAGAGATAGAAGTAAAGAATTGAGTAATACTATCATTCATAACATTGTTGTCTTTTAATGCTGAAAGTAATTCTAAATCTCTTGATAGTGGTGCTACTATTTTCCGATTCATTCCCACAGTTTAAACCTGAATCTTTCAAGCTAACAAGTGATGAAAACTTTTTTTCAAAAATTTCAGCTTCGAATCCTGTAAGCAACAGTATCCTTGATATAATTACAATTGGAGATACTGTTTGGTTAGGTACGAGCAGAGGAGTTAGTGTTTCTTTTGATAGGGGAGAGAACTGGACAAACTTTTTTGGAACATCACCTTTTGGTGAAGATAATATTTCAACAATTGGTTACAACAACGGTACTATTTGGGCAGCAACTGCAACAACGGCTGAAGCGCCGGGCGGTGGTACCGTTCCTAAGGGAACCGGATTAAAATACACAACCGACAACGGTTTAACTTGGAACGCTGTTCCGCAGCCATTGGACAACGAGAACGATTCGGTTGAAGTATATGGAATTAACAATATTCCAGCTTTACCTGTTACAGTTCCCGAACAAAATATAACTTATGATATTGCTTTTACACCGGGAACTGTTTGGATCACCTCTTTTGCTGGCGGAACAAGGAAAAGCACTGATATGGGGCAAACTTGGAAGAGAGTTGTACTACCACCAGATGATTTGAATTCTATTCATCCAGATAGTACACTTGATTTTTGCTTAACACCTGTAGCTGGAAATTTTTGCGGTACAGGAAATCTTAATCACAGAGCTTTTTCAGTTGTAGCAGCAGATGATTCAACTCTTTACGTTGGAACTGCAAATGGAATTAATAAAACAACTAATGCCAATGATCCAAATCCAAGCTGGACAAAATTCAATCATCAAAACCAGAATGAACCAATAAGCGGAAATTTTATCACAGCGCTGGGCTATAATCCCAACACAAGTACTATTTGGGCATCGACATGGAAAGCTGAAGATCTTCTAGAATTTTACGGTGTAAGCTCAACTACAGATGGCGGTGCAAGCTGGAAAACTTTTTTAGATGGAGAGAGACCACATAATTTTGGTTTTAAAGACAATGAAGTAATTGTACCGACAGATAACGGCGCATTCAGATCTACCAACCAGGGCAATAGCTGGATTCTGCCTAATAATATTGTGGATTCCGAATCAGGTGTTGCATTAACAACAAATGTCTTTTTCAGTGCAGGATCGGAAGGAAATGAAGTTTGGATCGGGTCTGACGATGGACTTGCAAGATTGAAAGAATCGGGTTTTTGGGAAGGCGACTGGAAAGTTTATTTTGCTTCGCAGCCATTAAAATCTGATAAAGAAACATATTGCTATCCTAATCCTTTTTCACCCAGGCAGGAGCAGTTAAAAATTAAATACAGTACTGGTGGCAAAGAAGCATCAGTTACGATTCGTATTTATGATTTTGGAATAAACTATGTGAGAACAGTAATTCAAAATGCACCTCGCAGCAGAACGATTGAAGGCGCTCCTGAATTTTGGGATGGCAGAGATGACAACGGAAATTTATTACCTAATGGTGTTTACTTTTATAGAGTTGATATTGATAACGAAGAACCTCTTTTCGGAAAAATAATTTATATGCAATAAGAGTGAAGAAATATTTTTTCATATCGCTATTAATTCTCTCTGCAATTACAATTGCTCAGCCAAAGTTTACTGAAATGGCAGTAAAACCCGGCGCTTTCAGCAGAATTGGTTTTGGTGCGCGCGGTATAGGAATGGGAAATGCAATGTCTTCAATAATTGAAGGTGAACTTGTTTCATATTATAATCCAGCGATTACTCCGTTTCAAGAAAATAATTCTGTGCAAGCCGGTTATTCGTTTCTTTCTCTCGATAGATCTTTAAACTTTCTAAGCATTACACGTAAATTTGATTTTTATTCTAGTAAAGACACAGTTTTACAAAACAGAAAACCCAGAACAACTGCAGGGTTAAGCATCGGCGTTATAAACTCCGGTGTTAGCAACATTGATGGCAGAGATAATAACGGTTTGCCAACCGGTGAACTTTCAACTTCTGAAAATCAATTTTTCCTCGGGCTTGCCGCAAGAATATCAGATAAAATTTCACTTGGCGTTTCTGTAAAGTTCTATTACTACAGTCTCTATGAGGAAATAAACTCCACAAGCTTGGGTTTTGATTTTGGTGCTCTTTACAGAATAAATGAAAATTTTAACATTGCACTTGTAATTGTGGATATAAACAGTAAATACAAGTGGGATACTGCTCCAGTTTATGAACAGGAGGGTATTATAAGTGAGGATAAATTTCCAAATCTTCGTAAGCTGGCTGTAAGTTACAGAAACAAAAAAATTGGAATTCTTGGTTCAGTCGAATTTGAAAACAGCAGTGCGGAAACAAATATAATTCGTGCTGGAGTAGAGTATAATATTTACGATCAGTTTTACCTTCGCGGTGGCATAGATCAATTTAATGTGAGCAATTTAGATTGGGCAATTAAACCGGCGCTCGGTTTGTCCTTTTTCAAAGCCTTGGGTACTTTTGTTGTAGGTGTTGATTATGCATTTCAAATTGAACCATATTCCAGTGCTGATAGACATATAGTTAGTGTTAATTTTAATTTCTGATAATGAAAAGAATTTATATAATAATAATATTAACAAGTTCATTCACCTTTGCTCAATCAGCAGGGAACAGTGGACTAGCATTTTTAAAATTTGGATTTGGTGCAAGAAATATTGCAATGGGTGATGCCGGTTCATCTGCATCGAATGATCTTTCTGCTTTATTTTATAATCCCTCCCGTCTTGCCTCTTTCGAGCATAATGAAGTAATGTTTATGCACAACGAGTGGATACAGGATGTACGCAGCGAAGTTGGAGGCATAAAATGGAATATGTTCAATCTTCCTTTTGCAGTTGGATTTAATGTAACGTCTGTAAGCGATATTGAAGTAAGAAACAAACCCGGCGAACCAATTTCAAAATTTAATGCAAATTACTTTTTCGGAAGTCTCTCTTCAGGATTTACAGTTGTGCAAAATTTGGATTTTGGAGTAACGTTTAAATATATATATGAAAGCTTATTAAACGATGAAGCTAATGGAATTGGTTTTGATTTCGGATTTAATTATCAAACTCCTATTGATGGATTAACAGCTTCCACTGTAATTAAAAATATTGGTTCGATGAATGCTCTACGGAGTGAAGAAACAAAGCTTCCAACTGAGTTAAGATTAGGCGGCGCATATGAATTTGGACTTGAAACAACCAAGCTGGATTTTATTGTTGTTGGCGAATTTCAAAAATATTTGGATAACGATGATATACATATAATTGGCGGTGGGGAGATTGTATACAATAAAGTCTTTGCTGCAAGAGTCGGATATCAATCGGGATATGAAGCACGAGGTTTTACAGGCGGAGTTGGAATTAGCTGGGGTGGGTTAAGATTGGATTATGCTTATATGCCTTTCTCACTTGGCTTGGGGAATGCCAACCTGTTTTCTATTCAGTTCAAATTTTAAATTTTTAGTCTTCGACAACTTGCCTGCTGAACAGGCAGGGCTCAGACTGACAGGTATTAGTTGAGTCACACTGAGCCAGTCGAAGTGAAAATTCTGTTTAAACATCAATTCTCCGGTTCTGCAAGCACCTCAAAAATTGTTACTTTGTGTTGAATCATAATATCGATATACCTATAGTCATCAATTACAAATTGCATGCTGTTCTTTTCACCTTTAGGTGTGAATGTTTGTATTGGTATAACTTTTACGGGCTCAACTTTGTCGCCGTATTGTCTGAAAATTCTCCATAAAGTTAAAAATACCTGACCAACGTTGCTCTTAAATCCCGTTCCCCAATCTTTAATAACTTTTACAACTATCTCGTTATTAAATTGAATTATTCCTATTGGATTATCGTTCTTATCCGAAATAAAAAGGCTTCCTGCGTCGTCTTCAATTACATTTAAATCCGTATCAAGAGTTTCCCAAACTTTATCAACGCTCATACCGAGTTCAATTTCATTGTTGCGTAATACCAGCGATTTAGTTTGAGCAGAAGATATAATTGATAATAAAATAATTAGCGAAAGAACAGTTTTCATTTTCTCTCCATTTGAATAAAATATGCTTTAGAAATTTAAGGAAGTGATTTACT
>CBDUAV010000058.1:0-18869 GCA_965365225.1 uncultured Ignavibacteria bacterium
GTTGCAAGTGTAAAAACCGCCATAACTCTTGGTTCAAGATCACCTCTTTTGGAACAGTAAGATTGAAGTATTATTCCAACAATTACTGTAAACAGGAGCCACAACATAAAGCTTCCTTCCTGCCCACCCCAAAAAGATGAAGCAAGATGAAAACCGCTCAATGCGTTGTTGCTGTAACCGTAAACATATTTATACTGATACTGGTGTGTTAATATTGCGTACCATAGAATTGCAGAACCAACTATTACAAGCACAGCCATTCCGTGATAAGCAATTCTGCCGTAGTTGAGAGTGTTTTTGTATCCCCTGTAATTCAGAAAATACATTATCATCGAAATAATGCTTAATGCTAGCGCAAGTGTAAGTACAATACTTCCTACCATTTATTCCTCGAAACTTAAATTTATATTTTTAGATCAGTTATAGAGATGAAGAGCTCGTTTGCTGCTCTTCGTATTTGCTCGGGCATTTAGTTAAAATATCTTTGGCATGAAAATATCCGTTTTGATATTTGCCCGTAACTACAACGCTTGTTGCACTTTCGAAGTTATTTGGAATTGTTCCTTCGTAAACAACTTTCATTTCATTTCCTTTTTCATCTGAGATAAAAAAGGAAAAAGTTTTTTCATCTTTATTTATATCGTAATTCTTTTCTTTTACCCAACTGCCAGTTGCTTTTACAGTTTTTGTAGTAATTTTAACCTGGGCAAAATCATCAGCATATTCTATGTTACTTTGGGTGAACAAGTACATCATTAAACCTAGAAATACGACAATGATAAATCCACCGAATATATATTTATTTTTCATTTTTTTCTCCGATTAATTCTTTTTCAACATTTTTAATTCTCTTATCTAATGCGAGCATGTAAAAAAATATTCCCGCCCAAACAATGAGTACAATTATCATCACAATATAAATTGCATTGCTCTGTAAAAATTCGTAAAGACCGTCCAACTTTATCCTCTTATTAATTGTTTATTTAGTTTATCTCTAAAAATTATGGATTTATAACCAACCCTCCACATCCAGAAATACAAAATTGTAAATCCAATTAAAGAAAGAAAGAAAATCAACTGCATGCTGGAGTTCATTTGAAAATCTACAATCGGACCTGCATTAGAATCTTCTGCTGACCCTGGATGCAAGCCTTTCATTATTCTTGGCATGATAAAAATAAAAAAAGGAACGGTTATAAATGCAATTAAAGAATAAACTGCAGAAAGTGTTGCCCTTTTATCTTCAGATTCAATTGAAGAGCGCAATGCAAACAATGCACCGTAAATTAATAAAATTGCAAATATACTCGTTTGTCGGGGATCCCAGCTCCAAAATTGTCCCCACGCAAACTTTGCCCAGACAGCACCAGTTACTGTTGCAAGTATGCAAAAAATCATACCTAGCTGTGCTGCGGAATACGCCTTAGCATCGTCATCAAGATTTTTCTTTCTTAAATATCTGAAACTAAACACTGTAGACATCAAAAAAGCTATTACTGTAAGCCATGCTGTTGGTACGTGAAAGAATATAATTTTTGCATTTTCTTCCAGTCCGGGTATAAATGGAAATTCGTACCAATTACTAGGTTTCTCAACTATTGGAAATGCTATTCCAGCAATTGAAACAAATGTTAGCAGTAGAAATAAGAATATTTTCCAGATCATCTGTTTTTAACCTAAAAATCCTTTGAATTTGACTAATCTTTCCATATAAAATCGAATAACATATAAGAAGCTGTTAACATAATTATATCGTATCCAACAACAATTGCTAATTCAAACTGTGCTTCTTCAAAGCTTGTACCATCGAAGGAGAACAAAGTTAATTGAACGCATGTAAGAATCAAAGGCAATAATATTGGAAAAGAAAGAACGGGATAAAGTGTGCCTTTTGCACCTGCTTTTGCAATAATTGCGGCTATAATTGTTGAAGATACTGCCAGTCCAATATTACCTAAAACAAACGTTAACATAAACAGTGGAAAATTCTGAACAACGAACCGTTCAAACAAAGCTGAATAAAGAATTGCAATCACTAAATTCATACAAAAAACTAAAATTATATTAAATAACAGCTTGCCAGTAAAAACAGTTGAAGGCGAAGCAACAAGCTGCAATGTAAGACTCGTTCCCCGCTCCTCTTCCGAAACAAACGCTCTTGCTAAACCAGACATTGCAGTAAAGAAAATCACTACCCAGAACAATCCGCCGGTTAAACTTTCTGTTATTGTTTCATTTCCAACTGAGAAAAGTATAACACTAATTGCAACAATAATAAACATTGCAAGTGAGTTAATTGCGTAGCGTGTTCGCAACTCGGAACTAAAATCTTTTTTAAATAGTGCGTATGATTTTGTTAGCATCTTTTTTAATACGGCTAAAGCCGTTTATTTTTTATTTTTATATCACGAACTGAAGCTCGTGGCCATTTAAATTTAATTTTTTCTAATTGCCACAACCTTTAGGATAAAGAAACAAATATAGAATTTGCTTCGGCCCAATTAATTAAGCTTTAATTCCCTTATATTTTTCTAACAACAAAACTTCATCACAAAATTCAAGATCTTTTGATTCATTAGACGCAATAATTACAATACATAATTTTGCTTCTGCGCGAATTATATCGTATACAACTTTTTTCCCTTCTTCATCTAAATTTGAAGTTGGTTCATCAAAAATTAAAACATCCGGCGAGTGCATAAGAGCAAAAATAAATTTTAAACGCTGTTTCATTCCGGAAGAATATGTTTTTACTAAATCGTTTTTCCTTGTGTCTAAAAGAAATTTCTTCAAATAAATATTTACTCTTTCTTCATTTAATGATATTCCACGAATCTTGGCAAATATTTCAAGATTTTCCCAAGCAGAAAATTCTTCATACAAAACAAGATACGGAGAAACAAAACCGATATGATTGTGCATCTTTTCAGGAATGATTTCTCCATTGAAATTTTTGTGAATTATTTTACCTGCAGAAGGTGCAATCAGTCCTGCAACAATCTTTACTAATGTAGATTTACCAGATCCATTCGGACCCGAAATTCCAAAAATTCCTTTTTCATCCCAAGTAAAATTTATTTCCCTAAAAATTAATCTTCTTCCGAAAAGTTTGGATAAGTCTTGAGATTGGATTGAATAACTACTCATTAAAAATCACAACTTTGCCTGTTTCAACATCGTCTCCCCTTTTTAAAACATAAATATAAACTCCCGAAGCAAGTTTTTTATTATCATTATCTAAACCATTCCAGCTTACTCCTCGCTGATCTCCCGGTAGGATTTGTATATTTTTTTCACCGTTATAAACTAGCTGCATTCCACTCGAGTACACGTTAAAATCAACGGTTTCGCCAGCATTGGCATTGTGTGGAAAGAAAATAAATGATCCTGTTATATAGTCCCTTGTATAGCTAAATGGATTTGGATAGGAGTAGTTTATACTGCCTGCAGATGGCTTGATAACACTATCTCTTCTTACAATTATATCATTTAAAATTTCTGAAACTGACCAGAAACTTCCGCTAGTTACGTTAAAGCTTGAAGAATAATTGTCTGTTAATGTTCTGTCACCGGTATTGCCGTCAGAAAATAATGTGTATTGAAAGGGAAAAAATTGGTTCGGATTAGAAGCAGCAGCACCCGCATCTCCATTTGTAATTATCACAAAAAGAGTATCACTAATGGCTGTAACATTGAATCGGACGAAGTTGTTAGCAACCGGTGCGGAATTCATATTAGCCTGCTGCGATGGAGGATTAAATTGAATTGAAGAGGTGGGGATAATAAGCGGATAGGCCGCAGATTCTTTAAAATATAATCCGGGAACTGATTTGTAATTTGTATAGTATGTCCAGATCCCGAATTCGTTCAACTCGCGTGGAAATGTGGAGCCAAAAATAATTAGCGCATTATTTATTGCTGTAATTGCAAATTGATTGGGTATTAATTCCCATTGCCGTTTCAGCAAATCAAAACCAAACCTCTTTTCAAGGAATATATTCCATATTGCCAGGTTGTAACCATTATGCAGTGGAAATGCACGGTCCGTGCAGCAAAAATATGAATCCATATACTGGTAATAATCATTCACTTCATCGTAGACAAATTCCTCCATTGCGGTAGAAGTAATTTCATAAAAGAATACATCAGAATCCCTGAATGGTGAATTGCCGTTTTCAATTCCATAATTACCAAGCTGTATACTATGATGAAACTCATGTGCAAGCGTTACTTTTAGCCCATTAATTCCCGAACTAAAATACCCAGCGTAATTGTTATCAATTACCATAAAAGATGACCAATTATTTGGCCCGATTTTAGTTTCCCATTCTGTATAACCGTATAGACCTCCACCTTGATTAACAATATAAATATCATATCTATCATCACCTCCGGAACCGTTGTCCGATGGTGGAGAGGGGTAGCCTAAAAATCCGACTTCAAAATTGTAAACAGAATCTAATGATTTAACAACTTCAGCAATATTTTCTTCAATTGACAAACCTGGGTTGTAAGAAGGAACACTAAATCCTGAAGTATCAAAGTGAATTCTAAAAAATCCAGATGGTGTAACTACACTTTTATCTAATGCAGGTCTTTGAAGCAATGGTTTGAGTAAATTCTGCTTTTCAACAGAGAAAGCCTCGATATTTGAATTTATGTAATTAACAATTTGAAATCCGCATTTTTTATCTTCAATTGTTAAGTCTATTCGCTGATCTGTTTCAGGTAAGAGTTCAGGGGCTCTTAGTTGAAGATATTTTGTGTAAAGCGAATCGAGTTTTTCGCGTGATATTTGTTGAGCATTAACTGCCCCAGCAAAAAGCAAAAGTGTAAAAAAAACTAAGCTAGTTACCATTTTTTTAGCCGGACTATTGATATGCAGCCTTTCTTTTTGTTTGAGTAAACAAGATGATAATTTGTTGCGTTAAATTTATCAATAAAATAATTGTTAATATCTACTTCACTGGTAATTTGTTTCAAGCTATAAGTTTTTCCATCTTTTGAAATTATAAGCTTATTCAAAGTCTTTGATTCTGGCAAATATATAAAAGGAGTTTCATTTTCATCATTTTGTAGTTTGGTAAAAACAAATTGTTCAACTTTAGAATAAGTTAATTCAAATTCTTCAGTTAATGGTTGTAATTTTTTATAAACGTTTTCTTTAAATGAGATTATAAAATTCTCATCACCATTCTTAATAGCGCTTATTAACCATGGTTTTCCGTTAAACAATTGGTTAGATGCAAATAACGATATTTTGATGCTATCTCCTTTGCTTAATCCCACAATTCCGCGGTAAATATTTGGACCGGTTTTAACAATAACATTATTATAAAAAACAGAATCTGATTTTGCTTTCCAATAATAAGTCTGTATATCTTTATCCAAAAATAATTTTGCGCAAATTACATCGCGATCAATAAACGGATACTCTTTAAATGTTAAGCTTAAATCCTTGTGCTCAAATTTTCCTAAAAATAATTTATTGCCTTTTTCATAAAGTAAGTAAATGTTCACAAGACTGCTATCCAATCGTTGAATAGCAAAGTCTTTTATTTTACCCGGAGAATATAAATGCTTGTGATTGATTTTATTGGTTTTAAAGTTAATTCTTAAAAATTCAATTAACTGTTTTTCTTTTGAGTAAAAGTAAAAGGTTTTTCTTACTTTAAAAAAATCATCAATTACAATTGATTGATGTGGTTCATCTAGCTGATGTGAATAATAGTTTGTTGGTATGCCGTTGTCACTTCTTGTTAAAATCCTAAATGAATTATCGGATCCATCCATAAAACCAATATCGGATGTTCCATCTTTATTCAAATCGAATTTCTGAATTACTCCTGCCTTAACTGATGGAACAATATCTCCAATTTTAAAATCATTTTTAATTGATGAAATGGTAGTAACATAGCCATCTTTACTTAAAATAATTAAATTGTTTTTTCCTTTTTGATTAAAACCAGCAATGCAGGAAACTGAAGATAGCTTAGTGTATGTGATCTCATCATAAAAACCTGTTCCGTATTTCCCGAACAAAATATTTACTTTTCCGTTTTCAGAATTAATATATGCAATGTCTGTAAAACCATCGTCGTTATAATCGCCAATTTGAAGTGCGAAAGGTTTGTTTTTTAACTGAATTGATTTTTTCTTTTCATAAGTTGATTGAAAATCTCCATAAACGACATTCAAGCTTGTTCCATAATTAAAATATAAATCATGAAATTCATCATTGTTAAAATCAAATACATTTAAAAATTCAATTTTTTCATCAGCCCTGGAGTCACGAACTAGTCTAAATTTACTCTTAGTATCGTTGTAAAAAAATTGATTTGAATTATTTATTACATTAAATGCAGTAACATCTACGTATCCATCGTTACTTAAATCTGCAAATACAGCCTGGTTGAAGCTTTCGCCGCTGATAATCTTTGTTTCTGCCAGACGACCTTCCTTCCGTATTAAAATTGATAGCCCGTCAAATCCAATTCCCGAAACCATAATTTCAAAAAATCCATCATTATTAATATCTCCTAGTGAAATATTCTCAGGATAGGAATCAAAAGTAATTTTACTTTTCAATTCAGGCATTGAACTTATTCCAAATTCGTAAACAGCTATCAACCTGTTTTTTCTCGATACACATATAAATCTGTTGCTGCTGCTTTTATCATTTAAATATTTAATTTGTGAAAATTCATACGTAACAGGAAACTCTTTAAAATCAATAGCTCTATCATTTACAAAAGAAATTATTCCAATCTTTTTAAACGAAGATGAGTAAACTATAAATTCATCGATCTGATCTTTGTTTAAATCGGCAGATAATATTTTTTCGTAACCGGGAGGAATATGAAAAGAATTTTGGATACAAAATCCGTTAATTGGAATTTGAGAATAAATCATGTTCGAAAGGATAAGAAAAAGAAATAACGAAATATTAATCAATGTGCCTTGTTTTAAGGCGATTCTCTCTCCTCCTGAGTGCTTCTTTATATCTCCGCTTTTCTTCATTAGTTTCTGGCTTAGCCTCTATAGCCTTAACCGGTTTACCTTTTTCATCTACACTAACAAAAGTTAGATAAGCCGAGTTAGTGTGTTTTTTAATTCCCTCTTTAAATGATTGTGCGAAAACTTTTACACCTACTTCCATCGAGGTATTGAAAACCCTGTTTACAGATGAGAGCAATGTAACAGCATCGCCAAGTTTTATAGGATGATGAAAATCTATTCGATCAACAGAAGCAGTAACACAAATACGATGGTTATGTTTTGCAGAGCTTAATGCCGCGCAAATATCTATCCAGTGCATAAGCTGTCCGCCCAATAAATTTCCAAGTTGGTTTGTATGATTAGGCAGGACGAGTTCTGTCATGGTTACTTGTGAATCGCTAACGTTCTTTTGCTTAATCATTAATTAGAAGAAAAACTTCCTCTCAATTTAGATTCAAGTGAATTTTTAAGCTCTTCAACGGTATCAAAGTTATCATCATCTGGGTATTGCTTTAAAAATTTTTTCATTTCAGTTAATGCTTCATCTTCTCTTTCACGATCCATTAGCACTTGTATTTTTCTATACATTGCCTGCGGAGCGTACTTAGTATCGTGGTAAGTTTCAACTACGCTATCAAAATATTTTATTGCGGCAGTGTAGTAGTCCATCTTTTCATAAATAACAGCAGTATCATAATCCTTACGAGCAAGTTTATCATTCAACTCTCTTATTTTTTGTTCTGCTTCAGCAACTTTTTCATTTAGAGGAAAGAAATCAATAAAAGCCTGGTATTCTTCAATTGCTTTCTTAGTATATTTTTGATCGAGGTTGTAATTGGGAGAAAGTTCATAATAAGTTTCAGCTAACATAAATTGAGCCTTAGAAACAAAATCACTCGCAGGCATATTTTTTATCAATTTGCTAAACTCATAAGCGGCGATAATATATTCGCCTCTTTCAAATCTGCATAAACCAAGATAGTATTGTGCATCATCCACAATCACACTTCCGGGGTACTGCAAAAGAAGTGCTTCAAATTCGGTCGCTGCTTCGACATAATCTTCATCTACGTAAAGCGAAATTGCATACTGCAGACTTTCCTCAGGTCCAAAATCAACTGTGTTTACTGAAGAACTGCATGCCCAGATTGCAATCAGCAGTGAGAATATTGCTAGAATTCTTGTAATCATAAGTCCTTAAAAATCAAAAATTTTGCATCTAATATTAAATAAAATAGATTTGGCTTCAAAGGTAAAATTCGGTTACTTACTGCGGATTGAGAAAAATAAGGCAATCAAAACTGCGGCAGTTCCAATAGCAATAATTGGCTCAGCTAAACCTGAAAGAAAAGGCTCGGGAGGCACATTTCCTTTTGTAAATGGGAATGAGTCATTTTCTAAATACTTTATGTCTTCTACTTTAACTGTATCAATTACTTCAGACATAAAATCTCTTTTTCCTTCTGAAGAAAAAGTCTGTAAATAGTTACCATAAATTGCTGCATATCTTTGAATATAATGATCGCCAAACCATCCATCTCTGAATATTTCACCGTATTCAATTCCTGCACCTTCAATGACAATATCTACATGGGGGTAATTTAGCTCACCAATTGGAGTGCTTAAAATTTCTTTTCCTGTTTTTATTAATGATGATTTTATATTATTTGCAAAAAGTGAGTAGCTATCTCCCAAATTGAGAGTAAGTAAAACAATCTTTTCTTCGGAAGGAATTTCTTTAATTATTTGATTTGCCAGTGAATCGGTAAGCGAGTACAGTACTTCGAGATTTGTTTTCGTCTGTGAAATACTGTTCGCTTGATAAACGGAAAAGAATAATAATATGAGTGGAAAATTTATTAATGTAAATTTTTTCAGCATTGCATTGCTAATATGAGGAGAATGAAATATTATATCAAGCTATTCTTATTTATCGATGTAAGATTCTTACTATCTCAATGATCCATAATTCCGATTGGAGCAGAGCGGAAAGAAGAATCTCTAAAAAAATCAGACACCCACAAGTTTTTACCTTGCCATCTCCTGCAATCTTTTAATTCTTTCTTCTGTAGGGGGATGAGTGGAAAAAAGCTTTGAAATTCCACCACCGCGCAAAGGATTTATTATAAACATATGCGCGCTTGCGGGTTCAGAATGATTTACAGGCTTTAGTTGATTTCCTCTCGATATTTTTTGCAGCGCCGATGCAAGTGCAAGTGGACTGCCGGAGATTTCCGCACCGCCTCTGTCTGCAGCAAACTCACGCGAACGTGAAATTGCCATTTGCAGAAGCATAGCAAGAATTGGTGAAAGTATTAATAAAATCAATCCTCCTATTCCTGCACCTGGGCTGTCATCATCGCCTCTTCCGAACATAAAAATCCACCCAGCCATATGCGCTATGTAGGAAATTGAGCCAACGAGCGTTGCAGCGATTGTTCCAATAAGTGTATCGCGATGCTTAACGTGTGCAAGTTCGTGTGCCATTACCCCTGCAAGCTCTTCGTTACTCAAGCCCTGCAGAATTCCAGTTGTTGCTGCAACTGCTGCTTTATTAGGACTCCTTCCAGTTGCAAATGCGTTCGGTGTAGGATCGTTAATTAGATATACTTTTGGCATTGGCAGGTTTGCCTGTTTCGCAAGTCTTTCAACCATATCATAAAATTTAGGTGCAGTCTCGCGGTTAACCTGCTTTGCCCTGTACATTGCCAGAACGATTTTATCTGAAAACCAAAACGAGCCAAAGTTCATAATTATTGAAAATACAAGCGCTATAGTTAATCCTGTGTTACCGCCTAAAATGTAGCCTATAAACAGGAAAAGCGCCATCATTAATGCCATCAAAAATGCTGTTTTAACCGCGTTCATTTTTCTACTCCTTTTTTATATCGTAAACAAATCTATCTCTGGAAAAGTTTTATTTCAATAGATTCAATAATGACTTTATTCGATTTAGGATTAAAATCAAATATTTCAAATTTCGCAATTCATAATTCAAAATCCGACCTGTCCGCCGAAGTTTCCACCTTCACTAAAATTTTGGTGGACAGGTTAACAAAGGCGGCAATCCGCAAATAAACATTATCCCCTCTTCTTCCCCTTGCCTTTATTTTTTAATATGATTAAATAGGTTTAGCAAATTCAAAGGAGTTTTTAGTTGAAAAAGATATCACTTCTTTTATTAACCTGCACTTTTTTAAGTGTTTCGTCATTCAGCCAGACAACCTACGAGTTTTTAAGGCTCGATATGAGCGCCCGTGCAGGTGCGCTGGGTGGAAGCTATGTTACAAACAATGATGATGTTGAGGTTATTTTTTACAATCCCGCAGGAATAAATTTTCTTGAAAATTCACCTGCTTCTTTTTCATTTGTAAAGCACTTAATGGACATTAATCTCTTCAGCTTATCTTTTTCAACTGAGCTTGAGGATGTCGGCAGATTCGGTACTGCGGTAAAATACATAAACTATGGCTCATTCGATCAGGCAGATGAATTCGGGAATAAAACAGGTGAGTTTGGTGCAGGCGAGCTTGCATTTGTACTTGGTTACGCTGGAACCTTCGATGAAAACTTTTACTATGGTGCAAATGCAAAAGTAATTTACTCCAGCATTGCAGATGCGTCATCGAGTGCAATTGGATTGGATTTAGGAGTTCACTATGAATTTCCTGAGCAGATGTTAAACATTGCTGCGGCTGTTTTAAATCTTGGTACACAAATGTCATCCTACGTAGATACGAAAGAAGACCTCCCACTCGATGTGGTTTTTGGTGTATCTAAAAGATTAGAAAATCTTCCTGTTCGTCTTTCACTCGATTTTCATCGTTTAAATAAAGACAGAGATCAATTCTATGAAAGATTTAAAGGATTTACTGTAGGCGCTGAATTTTATTTGAGCGAAATTTTTACTCTCCAGTTTGGTTACGATAACGAGAGGCGTTCCGATCTTAAAATAGGTAGCACTTCCGGAATTGCAGGGTTTAACGGCGGTTTGGGTGTTAGGATTTCAGAATATCAATTTAACTACGGATACTCCTCGTTAGGATTGGTCGGTGCGCTACACAGGATAACTTTATCAACTGCATTCTAACAAATATTTTTTGTTAACGTTTCTTCTGCTCTTCTATTCTATCTAAATACAATTCAGCAAGAGTGTGCGAGTTTGCATATTCTCGCATATCAAGCACATCGTTATAGTATTTTTCAGCTTCTTTATATTTATCCAACGTTTCGTATAACGTTCCAATGTAAAGAGTTGAGTTGATTAGGAAACCGGATTCTTCATCTTCATCTAATTTATTAGAGTAATCGACACATTGTTTAAAATATTTTAAAGCTGATTCGAAATCCCCGTTATTTTTATATTGATACGCAAGGTAGTAAACAGCTTCTCTTTTTACTTTGATAGTTGTGTAACCAGGTAAATTCTTTTCTCCTTTTTTTACCACACTTCTGAAAATAGAATCAGCGGTAGTCCAATCGTTTCGTTTAACCGCAATTCTACCCCGCCATCTTTCAAATATTGGATTGTTCGGAAAGGCATTAACTAGCTGATTTGAATAAAATTGTGCAGTCTCATTATCTTTTTCATAATTGCTGTACAAAGACATTAAAAAATAGGTGGCTTCTACTCTGGCATATTTACCTTTTTCTGCAGCGTTTTTTAACTGCTTTATTCCCAATTGCTTATCACCATCCGGAAAGAAAAGCAGAAGCGGTTTTACAATTGGATATTTCTCAGGAATTACCGATACGTAGTAATTATAAATTCCGAAACCAAGTTGTACATCTACATTTTTAGGATCTAGTATTGCGGCTTGCTCAACAATGGGCAGTGCATCTTTTCCATCACCGGCGGCTTGCAGCCAGCTTTCTCTGATTACCCTTAATCTGCCTCTGAAACCAATTGCACCACCTTTAAAGAAGAGTGCGTCAATATCATTTGGATTTTCTTCAAGCAGGATATCACAGTAATCAATTACTTCATCTATTTTTTCATAAAAAATATCATCATACTGCTCATTGCTTGTATCTAGCAGAATTTTCCACCAGTAAATCATTGCAGGGAAAAATTTTCCGGCAGGATGTTTTGGGAAATCCGCTTTTAATTTGTTGAATGTTTTTTCTGCTTTGGAAAATTCAATACCATAAATTTGATTTATACCTGCAGTAACAAGTGAATCGTAGTTTGATGGTTGTGCAAATAACCTTTGACAGAAGATAATTTGCAAAAAAGTAATGTATATAAGTATTTTTTTCATTGAAAAGATGCTCAGAAATTATTCAAAACTTATTAGTTTCTGATTTAGATATACTGGTAATTGATCAATCACAACTCTCTCCTGCTCCATTGAATCTCTTTCACGCACAGTTACTGCTTGATCTTCAAAAGTTTGTGTATCTACTGTGATGCAATATGGTGTCCCTGCTTCATCCTGTCTGCGGTATCTTCTTCCAACGGCACCTTTGTCATCATAAAAAACTTTAAAGTTTTTACGCATATCTGCTTCTATTTTTCTCGCAATTTCAGGCATACCATCTTTATTAACAAGCGGGAATATAGCAGCTTTTACAGGCGCAAGTCTTGGATGAAATTTAAGCACCGATCTCATTTCCCCTTTTACTTCTTCTTCGTAATAAGCATCAATTAAAAATGCCATAAACGATCTGCTGGCACCTGCAGAAGTTTCAATTATAAACGGAACAAATTTTTCTTTTGCTGCCTCATCAAAATATTTTAATGATTTGCCCGAGAACTCTTCGTGCTTATTTAAATCGAAATCTGTCCTGTTGTGAATTCCTTCAATTTCTCCCCAGCCAAATGGAAATTCGTATTCGATATCAACAGCCTCTTTTGCGTAATGTGCAAGTTCTGTTTCACCGTGTGGTTGCAAGCGCATTTTTTCGGCATTCATTCCAAGTGATTTAAACCATTTTAGTCTTTCATCTTTCCAGTAATCGAACCACTTTTTATCTTCATCCGGTTTAACAAAAAATTGCATTTCCATCTGTTCAAATTCGCGCGTTCTGTACAAAAAGTTTTTTGTGTTTATTTCATTTCTGAAAGCTTTGCCAAGCTGTGCAATTCCGAAAGGAATTTTTTGACGTGAAGAGCCCTGTACATTTAAAAAGTTAACATAAATTCCCTGCGCAGTTTCGGGTCGCAAATAAACAACTGCACCGCTGTCTTCAACCGGACCGATAAAAGATTTAAACATAAGGTTGAATTGCCGCGCTTCAGTAAACTTGCCCTCATCTTTGCACTTCAATGCTTTTCTACCTTGATAGGCCTTATTTCCACACATGGCATCCTCAAGCTGGTCTGCACGGAAACGTGCTTTACATTCCTTGCAGTCAACCATCGGATCTGTAAAGTTTTCAACGTGTCCCGAAGCTTCCCAAACACGCGGATGCATTAAAATTGAAGCATCAATTCCTTCCACGTCATGGCGGTAAGTCATTGCTTTCCACCACTCGCTTTTAATATTGTTCAAAAGTTCAACACCGAGCGGACCGTAATCCCAGCATCCGTTTAGGCCGCCGTAAATTTCACTCGATTGAAAAACAAATCCTTTTCTTTTAGCAAGAGAAACTATTTTATCTAAAACATCATTTTTATTTTTTTGTGCTATAGTAATTGTCCTTTCTTCACGAAAATTTAGGCACAAATATAGTAAAAATTAGTCTGGTAGGAATTATGTTTAACTTTGTTTAGACTCAGTTTAATCGTTGTAAACAACTGCTGAAAGGTAACCTACAACACCATCAGCATCGCCGGTTACATCACCCGAATCACTGCGATGAAGCACCGTAGAATGATTAATGTTTTTAAGCGAAGCAGCTTTTAAGAGTGCGACAATAGGTCCGCCGCCGCAGGCTTCGCAATTATTTAGATCAAGATCTTTTTGAAGGTTTTCAAAATCAAAACTGTTTATTCTTTTTTCAACAATTGAATCCAGTTTATTTGCACCTGATTTAGAATGAAAGTGCGACATATCCGAACTGGCTACAATAAATGTGTCATCATCAGAGATTTCAGCAAGCTTTTGTGCAAGTGTATCTACAGTAGTTTTAGTTTGATCTCCCATGACAACCGGAATAAGCTTAAAATCATTTAAAACCGATTGTAAAAACGGAAGCTGAACCTCGAGCGCATGTTCTTTTCTGTGTCCTTCGAAACCTGAAAAAATAATACTGTTATTTTTTGTAAGTTTTTCTGAAAATTCTTTATCAACTTCTAAAATTCCCAATGGTGTTTCGTAAGCATCGCCTTCAAAAACACAAGCCCCGGGAAAGTATTCTGAGTGGCTTGGGGAAATTACAACAACTCGTTTGTAATTCATCCCCGATAAAAGATTGTAAGCGTGTGCAGCAGTACTACCAGAATAAATATAACCAGCATGCGGTGATACTATTCCAAAAATTTTTTTAAAATGATATTTAGGTTTATTTCTATCCAGCATTATAGAGATATCCTTGCTCAACTTAACCGGATCAGCTGGATAAAAATAGCCAGCTACTGTTGAAGGTCGTACATTTTTCATGATTAATCCTCCTCTAAATCCTCTCCAAAAACAAGTGCTGTGAAAACTTTTATTTTCAACATTCTTTCTTTCCAGTAATTGCCGTACAAACCAGCTTTGTGGCAGAGTGCTGTTAAAAACTCCGAGCGGTTATAGTTTTGTTCTGTTGCAACCTGTGGCAGAAGCACTGCCCTTCCACCTTCATCGAGCAGTAATCCATGCTTTCCGACTTCAATTTCATCATAACTTTTTATCGGTTCAAACGGGGAAAGTACTGAAATTTCAATATCAATTTTCTCAAATTCTTCTCTGTTAAGCGGCATAAAACGTGGATCGCCAAACGCTGCTTGTTTTGCTGTTTCAATAATTGTTTCGTACAAAGGTTTCTGTCCGATTATGTACCCAATACAGCCCCTTAATTCATTTTTAATTTTAAGTGTAACAAAAGCACCAAGCTCCATTTTTAATTTCGGGTATGCAGAATAATTCACATCATGAATTTTTATTTCTTCAAACTCTTTGCGGATTGACTCACGAGCGACTTTTAGCAATAATTTTTTTTCATCATTTGAAAGTTCCATTTCTCCCTCTTTCAATTTCTTAATTCATAAACATTCAATTTACTTTTTCCAAATAGAACAAAAAGTAAATTGCCTTTAATGAAGAAAGAATCAGATAGAAAAAGCTTAGTTTCTTTTACCAATTTTTCTTCTAAAATATAATTTCCTACGGATAAATCAACAGCCTTCAAATAAATGTCCATTGAATCCTTTGAATTTGCTCCATGAAAGCAGAAAATAAGCAATGAATTGATTTTAATGAATTCAATCCTTCCCGAAATAGTGGTTTCATTTTTAAGTTTTTGGAAGAATGATTTTATTTGTTCAGACTTGTTGCTGTCTTCAAAAAAAATATTAGGGAAAAGATAATCTTTGCTGTTTTCCTTTTGGATGGATTGCTCTCTCAATTCATTTACTTTTAATGAATCGGTACCAAGGTCTTCCGATATTTCCCCTGTTTTATAATTCAACGCATAATAATTTCTTCCTTCAAACTTTTGCACGTACGAATATATTAAATCGTTTAGCGAAAATAGAAAAGTGATATCTTTATTCTCCCACTTAATTTTTTTATCTGTAATATCAAAAGCTAAAATTCCTTTGTGTCCGGGCATATCAGGTTTTAAATACTTATGAAAAAAGATAACATCTTTATAAATGGTTTCAATTCCCACCCAAAATTTTTCATCTAATTGAAAATCTTTAAGGATTTTATTACCTGATTCCTTTTGTAGACAATTAAAGTAAGCCTGCTTTTTTTCAGGTTCACGTTCTTCAATAATGATTTTATCTGTCTCGGTAGGAATTATTCTCCAGATTTGTCTTTTACTTTTAAATGAATACTTTTTTTTGATTTTCATTTATTTTAATGGTTCAAATCGTGCTGTAAAATGCCTGAGTAGCGGAGCTTCAAAAGTAATTTTATAGCCTTTTAGTTTGCCCCTGTTTTTGAATACTTCAACAATTATTTCAATTAAATAATCAACATGACTTTGAGTGTAGACTCTTCGTGGAATTGCCAAACGAACAAGTTCCATCATTGCAGGAATCAGTTTACGGTCTTTTCCATATTTTCCAAACATCACACTTCCTATTTCCACACCACGCACTCCACCTTCAAGATAAAGCTCACATACAATTGACTGCCCGGGATAATGATCTGAAGGAATATTCGGTAAAAATCTTTTAGCATCGATGTAAATTGCATGTCCGCCAGGTGGTTCAATTATCGGCACGCCGGCAGAAATAAGTTTTTCACCTAAATATGCAACACTACGGATTCTATATTCTAGGTAATGTTCATCAACAACTTCTTCCAATCCCTGCGCAACAGCTTCTAGATCTCTTCCTGCCAAACCGCCGTAAGTTGGAAAGCCCTCAGTTACTATTAAAAGATTTCTGCATTCCATTGCAAGCTCTTCATCATTCAGAGCGAGAAACCCGCCGATGTTTACAAGCGCATCTTTTTTGGCACTCATTGTTGCACCATCTGCATAAGAAAACATCTCCTGTGCAATTTCCAATACCGATTTATCTGTGTAACCTTTTTCCCTTTTTTTAATGAAGTATGCATTCTCAGCAAACCTGCAGGCATCGAGAAATAGGGGGATGTTGTATTTTTTACAGACATCTTTTACTTTTCGAATGTTTCGCATCGAAACTGGCTGCCCGCCACCAGAATTATTTGTAACAGTCATCATACAAAGAGGAATGTTTTCAGCACCCTTTTCCTTTATAAATGCTTCAAGTTTTTCAACATCCATGTTTCCTTTAAAGTCTGCTCTCTGTTCGGGATGTTTGCCGATTTCCGTAATAAAATCTTCTGCAACTGCACCGCTGAATTCAATATTAGCTCTTGTTGTATCGAAGTGTGTGTTATTTGGAAAATATTTCCCTTTGCCTCCCACAATTGAAAACAATATTTTTTCTGCTGCTCTTCCCTGGTGAGTGGGAATAATATATTTCATATGTGTAATTTTATTAACAGCCTCTTCAAACCTGTAAAAACTTTTTGAACCAGCGTATGCTTCATCGCCGTTCATAATTCCAGCCCATTGTTTGGCACTCATGGCTGAAGTTCCGCTGTCTGTGAGCAAATCAATTAATATATCATCCGCATGCAGCATAAAGGGATTGTAACCTGCTGTTGTTAATAGTTTTTCCCTTTCCTCACGGGTGGTAAAACGGATTGGCTCAACTGATTTTATCTTGAATGGTTCAATAATGGTTTTTGGTTTCATTTCTTCTCTCAATAAAAGGTTGGTAATCTTCATTCTAAATTTACTAAATGAAAATGGACTTTACCTCGTTTTCATTCTAAACTTGATAACGACAAACCCAATTTCTCATAGAAATCAGATTTGTCAAACCACTTGGCACATTTGTCTACCGTTAAGCAAAAATTTATTGCCTTTGGTACTATTGAAGAATAATTTTAGTTTTACAATTAAATAAAAAGTGAGGCGTAAAATGGATTCCAACGAGACTATCACTACTACAGAAGAAACTCCGCAGGGTAACGGCGAGTTAAGTCATTCTGATAAAATGATTGGCGTTTTTACTGAGCCCGCAAAGATGTTTTATCATACATCTAAATTTGCTCCGAGACATAAGGACTGGGTAATTCCCGTGCTAATTTTATTTATTGCTGTTGCACTAATAAGAATTGTTGCAATGACAAACGAAGAAGTGTTTTTTGAAGCAAAGAAACAAGGGGTCGAGCGAATTGAAAGTATGGTTGAGGACGGCACCCTTAGCAGAGAGCAGGGTGATCAAGCAATTGAAGGTATTGATCAGCAAATGGAATTTATGAATGGTCCAATTGGTTGGGTAATTACATTAGCAACTACACTGATTTTTGGTTTTATTTTTTTCCTCCTAATTGTAGGAATATATTATTTGTTTGTGAAGTTTCTACTTAAAGGCGATGGCACATTTACATCAGCACTGGTTGCAAATGGACTTACAGCGTACATAAGCATTTTACAGATAGTGATCGCTGGAATATTAACAATGATTTTAGGTAGAATGATAATGGATACAAGCGTTGCTTCATTATTGGGAAGTGATAAAAATACATTAACTGGATGGTTTTTAGCTAAGTTAGATCCTATTAGCATTTGGGCATACATAGTTCTTGCAATAGGATTTGCAAAAATGTTTAAATCAGAATCTACAGGTAAATACTACATGCTGGTATTTGGAATATGGTTGATCGGAATGTTTATCCTATTCCAGGTTGCTCAGGCAGTTCCGTTCTTACAAAACTTTATACAATGAATTTAATTCGAGTGCCATTCATTAATTAAGATGAATGGCACTTTCTTTTCAAATCACACTTTGCGGATCTACGTCGTAAATTAAGCGTACATCCTTGTATCTTGATTTCCTGTTAAACTCAACAAATGAATCCATAATGGCTTTTCTCAGCAGTTTACCGCCAGCATCTGTTTCTTTTGAAGATTTAATTAATATTTGATAACGGTATTGCCCCTTGAGCTTTGCAATTATTGCAGGTGAAGGAGAGGAGATTATTAACCATTTGCTGAATTTTTTTAACTCACTGTAAAAACCGGTTATTGCAGCTTTTGCTTTTTCATTCGATTGATCTTTTGTTTCGACCAACGCGATCCTTGTAAAAGGAGGAAATCCCATTTTTTCTCGATCTGCAATTTCTTTTTGATAAAAACCCTGATAATTATTATTCAAAACCATTTGTAATGCAAAGTGTTTTACATTTTGAGTTTGAATAATTACTTCACCGGGATTTTTACTTCTGCCCGCTCTG
>CBDUAV010000059.1:0-18802 GCA_965365225.1 uncultured Ignavibacteria bacterium
ACCATAGAATCATAAACCTGTCCATGTCCGAGCCGGTAACCGTTTCTAGCTTTGTCTAACAAATAAGGGGTGTTACTCATGCTTTCCTGTCCACCTGCAACAATTATATCTGCATTACCAGTTTCAATTGCCTGATGTGCAAGCATAACGGATTTTAGTCCGCTTCCGCAGACTTTGTTAATGGTCATACATTCAGTTTTTTCCGGCAGACCTGCATATATAGCTGCTTGCCTGGCTGGTGCCTGTCCCATTCCAGCAGTTAATACATTTCCCAAAATAACTTCATCAACTTCTTCAGGCGCTAATTTTGAATCTTCTAAAACACCTTTTATAGCTAAACTGCCAAGCTGGCTTGCAGAAAAAGAAGAGAGGGAACCTCCGAAAGCTCCAATCGGAGTTCTTTTTGCAGATGTGATTACAACTTTTTTCATTTTACCCTCAGAATATTTTTAAAAATCGTTAGTAAAATTAAGAATATAAATAATAATAAGCAGATTTTATTTATAAGATTAACTTTTTGAAGTTACAGAAGCAAGCTCGAAAATAAGATTTGCTGATAAAAGTGATGGATTGATATTGTTACGTGTTAGTGAAACTAATCTATCCAGTTTTGCTGAGATGTCGTTTAAATCTGCATCAGGAAATTTTGAATTAAATTTTTCCAATGTTTCGCGGTAATCATCAAAAAAGAATTCCTTTAGATTATATCTATGCTTAAGCAAATCATTCAGCCAGGTAATTATCATTTTTATAACTATTGGAAAGTTTTGATTTGCCTGGTCGCCTAATACACTATCGAGTTCTTCAAAAGCAGAATTGAATTTTCTTCCAAATGAATACCTGAGAATTGAAATAGTTTTTTCTTTAAGCTTTATAACATCCATTTTTATTAGCTGCAGTGCGGTTTGTATTGATCCTCCTGAAAAAGGGGTAACTGCTTGAATTATTTTTTCATCAAAATGAAAATATTTTTTTAGGATTTCAGAAATCTCTTGTTCGCTTAAAGGATCAAAATTAATTCTCCAACATCGTGAAGTAATTGTGCGCCTCAACTTTGAAACCTGTGATGTGCACAAAATAAAGATTACATTTTCCGGCGGTTCTTCAAGATTTTTTAAAAGAGCATTCTGAGCTTCTTCATTCATTAAATGTGAATCGCTTATAACTATAAAACGCTGTGCAAATTCGCTGTAATCGAGCGAGAGATATTTTTTAATATTCCTTATGCTGCTGATTTTTATATTGTTCGCTTTTGGAAGAACAATTTTATGAAAAGGATTTTTAATTTTAATTGCAAGTTGTTCTTTTATTAGATCTATTTCATCGGGTGTAAGTTTTTCGGTTGGAGAAGTGGAATCAGATTCACCTTTTCCCCTTGGCAGAGGAATTATGTATTTTATGTAGGGCTCAGATAGCTGTTCAATACGCTTAATTATTTTTTCACTGCTCAAATTATCTTTTTGGCAAGCAACACTTTGGGCAAATTTAAATGCAGTAAAATCTTTGCCTGTTCCATCTATTCCTGAAAATAAAAGTGCGTGTGGAATTTTTTTTGATTGGAGAAAACCGTTTAGAATTGTTTTTACTCTTTGCTGTCCCGGAATTTCATCCAAGAAATCTTTCATAACCCGCAAAAAAGATGTGCACCTTTAAAATTCATCTTCATTATAAAAGAAATCTTCATCGGAAGGATAATCAGGCCAGATATCTTCTATTGTTTCGTAAGGTTCGTCTGAGTCTTCCAGTTCTTTCAAGTTTTCAATAACTTCATACGGAGCACCAATTCTATCGGCGTACTCTATTAATTCTTCTTTAGTAGCCGGCCACGGAGCGTCATCCAGAAAAGCGGCTAATTCAACAGTCCATATCATCGAATTTACTCCGTACTAGAAATTAAATTATTATCATTTGTAAAATGATTGAAGAGATTGATATCATCAAAGAAAAAATCAACAGGATTAAGTTTTTTTCCGTAGTGATGAACTTCGTAATGGAGGTGGGGCCCGGATGAGAGTCCGGAGTTCCCTGATTTAGCGATTTGCTGTCCTCTTTTAACAATCTGTCCTTTTTTTACAGTTGCTTTGGAAAGATGAGCGTATATTGTTCTGTAACCAAAACCATGATCGAGTTCTATTACCAATCCGTAACCGCTTCTTCTTCCCACAGAAAGTACTTTTGCGTTGCCTGGTGCAAAAACGGGGGTGCCATAATCATTATTTATATCGAGTCCGCTATGAAACTTCCTTACACCTAATATAGGATGCTTACGCATTCCAAATCCACCAATTGAATAAATTCCTTTTGTAGGTCTTATAGCAGGTATACATTCAAACAAACTATTATTTAATTCTATTTGTTCTTCAATCTGGCTAAGCTGATCTTTTTCAAATTCAAATTTTCTTATCATGTTGTCAACAAGTTCTAAAACATTATCAACTTCAAAATCAGAATTAATTATATCATCAAAATAATTATCTTCACTGCCACCAATTCCTAATAATCGTTCATCGGATGAAATTGGTTCAAGATTAGCCGTGTTTCTCAATTCAGAATTCAATTCTGCGAGACTATCTATACCTAAACGAAGATTCTGATACGAAACAGTAATTTCTTTTAATTTACTTTTCAAATCATCATTTTCTTGTTTAAGCGCAGCATTAGTTAAATTTGAATCGAAGTATCTTCCTACAAAGAAATATGCAATGATAAATAAAGAAGTTAAAATAAATGCACCGCTGATTAATACAGCTAATACCTTTGATTTAAAATTCTTTATTTCAATGAATTTTAGGCTGGACTTCGAAAAGTAGAAATATTTTTTCATATTATAACGCCGCAAAATTAAGCAAATACAGCTATTGAGTCAAGCCAATGAAGCGTTTATTCAAAATCATGTTCAAAGTAGTCTGTTGCTCTTTGTGTATTGGTCTTTTTGCCCTTTATTTGCTCAGAAAGCCTATTTTGAAAGACTTTCGCCGCATCATAACCATAATGCTTTGAAAGATAATTTAATGCAATTACTTCAGAAATTACTGTAATATTTTTACCGGGTAGTATTGGAAGCTTAATATACGGCATTTCCACCCCTGAGATTACCACTGTACTTTCATCCAGTCCGGTTCGTGTGTAATTGGCAGACTCATTCCAAATTTCCAATTCTACGATAATTTCAAGTCTTTTTTGATATCTTATTGCTCTTATTCCAAAAATTCTTTCTACATCAATTATGCCTAAACCTCTTATTTCCATGCAGTGCTTCGTAATTTCTGTTCCTGCACCAATAAGAATCCCCTCCCCTTTTTTAGTGAGAATAATTACATCATCTGCAACCAATCTGTGTCCTCTCTCAACTAAATCAAGCGCAACTTCACTTTTTCCAATTCCAGATTTTCCAACGAAACAAATACCTACGCCGTAAACATCAACAAACGATCCGTGAAGAGTTATTCGCTGTGAAAATTGATCATCGAGGAAATCACTCATTAAATAAATAAGCTTAGTAGTTGAGTGCGGAGAATTGAATAATGGAACTCTAAACTCATCAGCTAGTTTTAAAAGAGCAGGTAGTGGTTCAATATCGTTAGTTAATATTATGCAGGGGATATCAAATTTAAATATCGTTTCTATAGATTTTTTTTGATCTTGTTCTGAAAGCTGGGTTAGGTACCATATCTCTGTATTACCAAACACCTGAACCCGCTTGTATGAGAATAAATCTACAAATCCAGCCAAAGCAAGACCCGGGCGGTGTAAATTATGATCAGAAATTGTTTTGCTCATATCTGCATTTTTTGAAAGCAGCTTTAGCTTACCAATATTTTTGGCCTGAGAATATAAAAAATCTATTGTAATAGATTCTTTTCTGGATATTGATTTATTATCTATCTCAATCATTTTCCTCTTGTGCTTCTTTTTGATTTTAAAGTTTTAAGCTGCTTTGTCAATTTTTGTACCGTAGCACTTACTGATTTTTCAAAATCGTCCGATTTCTGTGTAGCAAAAAACGTTCTTCCAGGAATGTGCACTGTAATTTCTGCAATTTTTACACTATCTCTTGAATTTTGAAAACTAAGAACTACATCAACATCTAAAATATTATCGTGATATTTATTTAATGTTTTCACTTCATTTAGTACAAAATCTTTCAAGCTTTCTCTCGCTTTAAATTTGCGAGCGGTAATCTTTGTATTCATAGTGTACTCCCGTTTTTAAGATTTTGGATGTGATTTTTTATATGCTTCTTTAAGTCGCTCTATGCTAACATGTGTGTAAATTTGCGTGGTTCGTAAATTTTCATGACCTAATATTTCTTTTACCGCGCGTAAGTCTGCACCACGATCTAACATATGTGTAGCAGAACTGTGACGTAATATATGCGGACTTTTCTTTTTGATATCGGTAACTTTGCTTAAATATTTATTTACAATTCTGTATACATATTTTGGATATAATTTTTTGCCATTTTTTAAAGTGATTAGCGGTGATTTATAATCTTCACTTGGATTAAAGTCTAAATATGCTTTAATAATTTCTATCGATTTATCTCCAACAGGCACAACTCTAATTTTAGAGCCCTTACCCAAAATTCTCATCGTACCTTTTCTCATATCCAGATCGCCTGCTTTTAAATCACAAAGTTCTGAAACACGCAAAGAGCATCCGTATAACAATTCGAAAATTGTAATTATTAAAAATGGATTATCCTCCGCTTCAGTTGCAAGCTCATAAATTTTTAATATATTTACAGTCGAAGTGATCTCAGGTAGATTTTTAGAAGTTTTTGGATTTTTTATTAATGATGTCGGATTATGTGAAATTAATTCTTCCTTAAAAGCAAATTTGAATAAACCCCTTAGTGCAGAAAGTTTCCGTGTTATCGATGTCTTTTCAAGTTTTTGTTCACTCAAAGTCATTAGAAAATTTTTGATTACCCTATCGTTTATAATTGCAATTTCACTTTTATTATTTTTTAAACAGAATTGAGAAAATTCGGTGAGATCTGAGCGGTAAGATTTAACAGTATTTTTTGAATAACGCTTAATGTTCTCCAAGTAATCAATAAAATTAACTACAATCTTATCAATTTTCATTTTATACTATCATATCATTTATTTTGAAACTGCAGAGATTTGTAATAAACGAATTCGCAAGAAGTTTAATTTGATGATCTAAAAAATCGCCCATGGATTTTGAAATCATAGAAATGCTAACCGTTGTTTAATTGAAAAGTAAAATCCTTCAAATATCAATGAAAACTAGATTAGCCATAAATCGTGTTATCTGCCTGCCAATAAAGTAAATTTATTTTTATAAAGCAACTTTTTTTCCATCTTACTCATCAATATTTTTTCTTCAGGCTGTGTATCATTATAACCTAGAAGATGCAGAATACCGTGAATAACCAATCGGCAGAGTTCCAAAGAGCTATTTACTTTATATTTTTTAGCATTTAATAAAGCATCTTCAACAGATATTAAAATTTCTCCATCTATATCATCTTTGCCGGAATAATTAAAAGCGATAACATCAGTTCTGTAATTATGCTTTAAATATTTTTTGTTTACTTGCAGTAAATCATCAGAATTTATAAAATTTATAAACAAAGAGAAAATTTTAAAGTTCAGCTCTTTTTTAACTGAAGCAACAAGCGAATGAACAGCTGTTTTATTTATTGAAGAATCAATTGAGAAAACTTGTAAATTTTTTACCAAAAGCCAGTAGTTTTAATATTAACTTAAATTGTCGATGATTTATTATTAAAATCTATTAATGATTTCGCAGTAAGAATACTGTAATCCCTATATCTGATTGCACTCGCTTCAAATTCTGCAATTTCTTTATCAGTCAAATCGCGAATAACTTTCGCAGGCACACCTGCAACTAATTTCCCAGCCGGTACTACAAAATCCTGTTTAACAAGCGCTCCTGCTGCAACCATTGCTTTCGATTCTATAACTGCGCCATCTAAGACAGTAGCGTTAATTCCGATAAAGCAAAGATCTTTTAACGTGCAACCATGTAATGCAACAGCATGACCAATGGTAACTTTGTTACCGATATTTAAAGGATACTTACCATTTGTAACATGAAGCATTGAGCAATCTTGTACATTTGTCAGCTCACCAATTTTTATGTAGTGCACATCTCCTCTAATAACCGTGTTGTACCAAACACTGGATTCTTTTCCTATTTCAACATCACCAATAATTTTAACGCCAGGCGCAAGAAAGACATTTTCAGCCAGCTTTGGGAAAACATCTAAATAAGGATATAAGTGCTCTTCATTTTTCAATTTAGGTAAGTTGGAGGATTCCAATTTTTTTTATCCCATTTTAAAAGTTCCAAAGTTATGCTTCCAATAATTACATTCATTTTTGCTTTAATTGGCACTGCATGGTTATCGTTGCTGAACCAACCTTCAAATTCTCCTGTTAACCCATAGACACTAACAAAATCAGTTTCTCCATCAATTCTTAAACAATCAATTTCATAATCCACACTTTCAATTTCTACTGATTCGTTCTCATTAAAGAAATTTATTTTAGTTTTTTCCTGCTTTTCATTTACAAAACAAGGAACGAAAAGAGTAGTATCGCTTCCAACAAATCTTCTTGCATAAAATAGAATTGATAAACCATCTTGAAATATTTTGTTTACAGAAGCAGTTGAATCAAATTTAATTTTTCCCGTGTTGAAATTTCCTTTTATGATTTTTATCAGAGAATCACCTTTAAAGCTATATTTGACAAAATTCGTGTCTTCATCAAAGTTTAAACCTAAAAACATTACCGGACAAAAATTTGAATCAATAAAGCTGTAATACTTATGATGTAGATCAACTAGCGGCAATCCTTCATACGAGTCCATAAATGCTATCGTTTCTGTGACTTTTTTACCATCAATTACACTTTTATTTTTTACTTGAAACTTAACTTCACCAAGATTTAGAAATGCATACTTAACAATATAAATCAGTTCCTCATCGGCTTGTATAAAATACTGGGTTGCATCACAGGAAGTCGGATTGTGTGTTTGTATCTGGGAATAACTTAACTTCAATATTCCAAAAAAAGAAAAGAAGATTAACCATATCTGCAAATTTATTTTCACTTGAGATCAGCTAGTTCTTTTGCTTCATCAAATAAGTTTAATGCATTATGCAATTGATTATCAACATTTAGAATAACAGTATACCAGCCCTCGTTTTTCCAATAGTTTCGTGCAATCTGAGCCTTTAATCTTGCAGCAATGTAATCTTTATCAACACTAAAATCATTTTTAATAATTGTAACCTTTTTTGATTCTGCAAATTTGATAAAGTTATTTAACTCAGCATCGTCAAAATAAAACTCATCATTAAATTTTTTCAGATTGTCACCATAAAGAGTTGTTAATTCGCTTCCATTTTGCTCGATATAATTAAGCGTAAATTGATAAAAAACATTTTTTCGGAGAAGTTCTCGTGAATATTCTGTGAGTGTTTCGGCTTTAAATATAAAATCGGGTGTAATGCCGCCGCCGCCGTAAACAGTTCTTCCGCCATCTGTTTTGAATATAGGTTTTGTACTGTCTTTTTCAACTTCATGATCTGTATTATCACCTTCCGCAACAGAATCCAAAATTTCGGAATAGTATTCTTCAGGATTTTTTTTGTTTTTATAATCGCGCTGTATTAATCTTCCGGATGGAGTATAATATTCTGATATTGTTAGCCTGATAGCAGAATTGTCCGAAAGAGCAAATTGCCTTTGAACCAGACCTTTTCCAAAAGATGTTTCGCCAACAATCAACCCTCGATCCCAATCCTGAACAGCGCCTGAAACAATTTCGCTTGCACTAGCACTGCCATGATTAATTAAAATTATTAATGGCATTTTTTCGTAAGCCGAGGGTAGTGATGCAAAATATTCCTCATTTGTATCCTCTCTTCTTCCTTTTGTGTAAACTATTTTCTTTTTACCATCAATAAACAGATCAGCAATGTCAACAGCCTGGCTTAAATATCCACCGGGGTTTCCTCTTAAATCTATCACTAATTGATTCATTCCTTTCTGCTTCAATTCTTTTAGTGCAGCAGTTAATTCATCATAAGTTGTTTCTGAAAATCTTGATACACTTACGTATCCGGTTTTATAATCAAGCATAAGTTTTGCATCAACAGAATAAATGGGAATTTTATCACGAGTAATTTCATATTCAATAAGTTCACTTACTCCTGTTCGTTGAATAGAAACAATTACTTTGGTGCCAGCTTCTCCTCTAAGTTTTTGTCTCACTTCTTCGTTTGTTATTCCAATGCAATCTTCCCCTTCAATCTTTAAAATTCTATCGCCTGGTAAAATTCCTAAAGCTTCACTAGGACCTCCGGTAATTGGCGATACAACCGTTAATGTATCATTTACAACCTGGAATTCTATACCGATTCCTTCAAAATCTCCACGGAAGGATTCTTCAATTGAAGTAAAATCATTTGCAGATATATAAAATGAATGAGGATCAAGTTCTTCCATTATACCCTTTACTGCAGCTTCAACAAGCTTTGGCGTATCTACTTCTTCCACATAATATTTTTCAGTGTACGATAAAACATCATTCAGTTTTTGTATTCCTTCTCTAAGATTATCGCCAGAGAATATTTTTTCAATTTGAATCCCTAGTACTATTCCGATGGTAAGAATTATTATTAGCGTTGGGATTTTTAATTTACTCTTCATTTGTACTCCAAAAATAATAAGTAATTATTTTATCAACTTTCAGCGTAACTTAAGCTATTTATTTCAAAAATATAACCTGTAATCATTCACACAATAAAATAAGACCTGTTAATCTTTTGTTTCGGGTTTCATTTGTGGAAAGAATATGACATCTCTAATTGAAGCTTGATTCGTAAATAACATTATCAAACGATCAATTCCTACACCCAAGCCAGCCATTGGTGGCATTCCATATTCCATAGCTCTAATAAAGTCTTCATCTACAGGATGAGCTTCCTCATCGCCGGCTTGTTTCTGTTTTACCTGCTCCTCAAATCTTCGCCGTTGATCAATCGGATCGTTTAATTCAGAAAATGCGTTGCAAAGTTCTTGACCTGCCACGTATCCTTCAAATCTTTCAACAACGTTTTCTTTGCTGCGATGTTTTTTTGCAAGCGGTGAAAGTATCAATGGATAATCCATTACAAAAGTTGGCTGAATTAAATCAGGCTCAACTGTTTGGCTGAAAATCTCATCAATCAGTTTTGCACTACCGCTTAAGTTTGATGTATCGATACCGATATTTTTAGCAAGTGCTTTTAATTCTTTTTCAGTGGAATTAATTACATCTATACCTGTTTTATCTTTTATAGTGTCAACATAATCAACTCTTTTCCATGGGCGTTTAAAGTTTATTTTTTCTTCAGCAACTTGAAACTCAGTTTTTCCAAACACTTTGTGACAAATATTTTCAAATATTTCTTCAACAAAATTCATCATCCAGTTGTAATCTTTGTATGCAACATAAAGTTCCAGCATTGTAAATTCTGGATTATGTGATTTATCCATTCCTTCATTTCTAAAATCCTTGGAAATTTCATAAACACCTTCCAAGCCACCAACAATTAGCCTTTTTAAGTAGAGTTCATCTGCTATTCTCAAATACAAATCCACATCAAGAGTGTTATGGTGAGTAACGAAAGGTCTTGCAGCAGCTCCACCGTAAAGGGGTTGAAGAATTGGAGTCTCGACCTCTAACAAACCTTTCTCATCCAAAAAATTTCTTATAACGGTTACTATGCGAGATCTTAAAATAAAAGCTTCTTTGACATTTGGATTTACAACTAAATCAACGTAACGCTGCCGGTATCTTAATTCCTTATCAACAAACTGATCATAAATTACTTTTTCACCTTTTTCGTTTTCCACTTCTTTTGCAATTGGAAGCGGTCTCAACGATTTTGAAAGCAGTGTTAATTTTTTTACGTGGACTGAAATTTCTCCTGTTTTTGTTTTAAATACGTATCCTTCAACTCCTATAATATCACCAATATCCATTAATTTAAATGCATTGTATTCTTCACCAATATCATCTTTTCTAAGATAAATTTGAATACGACCTTTAAAATCCAGAACGTGAGCAAAAGAAGCTTTACCCATTCTTCTTATAGCCATAATCCTTCCGGAGATTTTTACAGTTTTATTTTCAAACTCATCGTAATTATTTTTAATGTCTTCTGAGTACGAATCAGTATCAAACGAATATGCATATGGTTCAAATCCTTTCTTTTTAAGCTCCTCAAGCTCTTCGTATCTTCTTTTTATCAGCACATTCAAATCTGTTTGATTGTTTTCCACTATTCCTCCGTAAAAATCAAATTGAATATTTTTCTTTTATTGTTTGTAATTCTTGTGGAGTTAATTTTCTATATTTGCCAATCGGGATATCAAGCTTAACTCCTGCATAACTAATTCGGTTTAACGATTTTACCTCGTAACCTAATTTACCAAACATTCTTTTTACAAATCTATTTCTTCCCTCTTCACAACTAACTTTAACAAATTTTTTATCCTTTGGTGATGGAAAATTTATTTTATTAAATTTACTTTTTTTACCATCGAGATAGATATTTTTTTGTAATTGATTTTTATCATCTTCTTCTAAATTATGGTTTAACCTAACTTCGTATTCGCGGGGAACTTTATTACCGGGATGCGAAAGCAATTGTGAAAACTCCCCATCATTCGTTATAAAAAGTAAACCTGTGGTATTGTAATCCAAACGCCCAACAGGATAAATTTTTTGTTTCACATTGATAATATCAATAACTGTTTTTCTATTTCTATCGTCTGCTACTGAAGTAATTACACCTTTAGGTTTATTTAAAATGAAATAAAGTTTATTTTGAGGTTTAATTCTTTCACCATCCAAGGCCACAATATCGAAGGATTCTACTTTAAAGTTTAAATCAATAATAATTTTATCGTTAACCGAAACCCTTCCATCTTTAATTAACTCCTCAGATTTTCTTCTGGATGTAACACCACATTCAGCTAAAAATTTATTAATCCTGGTTTTCATTGTTTGATTTACTAATTGACTCTTCGAGTTTTTCTTCCAGACTAGCCATCATAATTTTTCTTTTCTGCTCCAGGAAATCTTCATCCTGCATAATCTCTTCAAGTTCGCGCGGCTTGGGTAGATCTGTAATAGTATTTAAACCGAAATATTTAAGAAATTCAGCTGTGGTTGCGTATAAGAGCGGTCTGCCAACGGTTTCCGCCCGGCCTTTAATCGTAATTAAATTTTTTTCCAAAAGAGTTGTAAGCATATAGTCTGAATTTACCCCGCGAATTGTTTCGATTTCCGGTTTTGTGATGGGCTGCTTGTAAGCTATAATAGATAGTGTTTCGAGCGCAGCTTGACTTAATCTTCTTTTAGCTCTTTCTGAGGATAGAAATCCGACATATTTTGCAAATTCTTCGGTTGTTGCATAGACATATCCGTTTGCAATACGTTTAATTTTGAAGGCAATATTTTGTTCTTTGTATTTTTTGTTTAATTCGTCTACTGCAGTATCAATTTCCTCTTTTGAAATTTCTGAATGTTCGCCATCAATTCCTTTAATGGAATCTATAATATCATCCGCAGAAAGCGAATCATCAGAGGAAAAAATTAATGCCTCTATTACGTTGATGTAAGTGTTATCCATTTTGCATTTTTATTAAAATAAAATCTGTTAAATCTTTAGAAGTTTTAATGCCTACTTTTCCCATTTTTACCATTTCAAGCAACGCAATAAATGTAACAATTATTCTAATTTTTTCATGTAGCTCACTCATGAGAGTTAAAAAATCAATTTCTGTTTTTTCATCAAGTTTATGCAGAATAAATTGCATCTGCTCATCGATAGAAATATTTATTCTGTTTATTTGATGAACTGGTTCCTCTTTGAGTTGCTCGATTGCATTTTTAAAGTATTTTGCCAGATCATAAACGGAAACATTTTTAAGAAGTGTTTCATATTCGTGCGGAGTTTCTTTTTCATCTTCAGAAAAATTACCTCTAAATTTTATTTTTCTCTGTACTGTTTCAAGAAAGGAAAGCTCTTCTGCCATTTCTTTGTATCGTTTATATTGCAAAAGTGCCTTTACAAGTTCATCTCTCGGATCAATTTCTTCACCTTTTTCATCAATTTCCCTTGGCAAAAGCATTCTAACTTTTATGTGCATTAAGGTAGAAGCCATCAAAATAAAATCACCCGCAACCTCAAGATCCAACAACTTAATCAGGTTAACATATTCTAAAAACTCTTTTGTGATTTTAGCGATTGGGATATCGTATATATCAAGTTCGTCGCGCTTAATGAAAAATAAGAGCAGGTCTAGTGGTCCTTCAAACTGATTTAATTTAACTTTATACATTTTTAACCAAACTTCATTGCTTCTCTAACACTTTGCATGGTTTCCTGGGCTGCAGCTCTGCCTTTTTTTTCGCCGTCATTTAAAATATCCTTAACCTCGTTGAGGTTGTTTTCAAAGTATTTTCTTTTATCTATAATAGGTCCTAAAAATTCAGAAAGTTTTGAAGCACAATTCATTTTGCAATCAACACAACCCAATTCACCCGATCTGCAGCCGGCTTCAATTTCAGGAACTTCTTCCGTATTGAACTTTTTGTGATAAGAAAAAATTAAACAAATTTCTGGTCTGCCGGGATCATTACGCCTGACTTTTTGAGGATCAGTTACAGCCTTTTTAAGTTTAGTTTTTACAACCTCGGGTTCATCTGAAAGCAAAATTGTATTTCCCAATGATTTGCTCATTTTTGCGCTGCCGTCGAGCCCCGGAAGGCGGGCAAATTGCGTTAAAAGCGGTTCGGGTTCTGGGAAGACTTTTCCGTATTGATTGTTGAATTTTCGTGCTATTTCTCTTGATATTTCAATATGCGGAACCTGGTCTTCACCGACAGGTACAGCATTGCCTTTGTAAAGTAAAATATCAGCAGCCTGCAATACAGGATAACCAAGATGCCCATAAACTAGTTGTTCTATGTGCAACTCGCGAGCCTGATCTTTTACAGTTGGATTTCTTTCTAAACGATTTACTGTAATCAGCATACTAAAAATTAAATTAAGTTCGGTGTGCTCTTTTATCTGTGACTGCCTGAACATCGGACTTTTTAAAGGATCTAACCCGGATGCAAGCCAATCAATTAACATTTCAAATGACTTTTCATAAACATTTTTTGTATCCAAATCAGTTGTTAAAACATGATAATCTGCAATTAAATGGAAGCTTTCGTATATATCCTGCAGCTTAATCCAGTTTTCAAGTGCACCCACATAATGTCCAATGTGCAATTTTCCAGTCGGGCGCATTCCACTAAGTATTCTTTTTTTCGGCATGTTAATAACGGTTTTGAAATTTTAGTAAGTAAAGATAAGGATTAAAATAAAATATTCTGATTGGACAGGAGGGCACAGCTACATTTAAGATAAATACAAATAAGGTTTCCACTTTTCATCAATTCTACCGACAACGTTTTTAATAAACATTATGTGACTCGGTTTAAATGGTTTTACGGTTAATTCCATTCCTGCTTCATGCGGTGTTCTATCTCCTTTTTTATTATTGCACCTTGTGCATGCGCTGACGAGATTTTCCCATGAATCATCTCCGCCTCTTGCTTTAGGAATAAGATGGTCAATAGTTAAAGTTAAGTCCCCTCTTCCGCAATATGAACATTTGTATCCATCTCTTCGCAAAATATTCTTACGTGTTAATACAACTTTTTTATACGGAACTCTTACAAAACGACTTAATCGAATAATACTTGGCCATGGGTAAATTTCTCTCATTGATCTAAGAGATTTTCCGTCATCGTTTAATACCATTTCAGCTTTTCCAAGATACATTAAAACAACAGCTTTTTTAATGTTGCAGATTGTAAGCGGTTCATAGCTCTGATTAAGAATTAACACTTTAGCATTAAGCTTACCATTTGTCCGTTTCGAAGGTTCGAAATCTTATTCTCCTTTACTTTTTTTTAGATGACGAGTTACATAAACTCTTAAAATTATTCTCAATAATAATATGCCAATACTAACAAATAATAAAGGCATAAACCAGTTTTCCGGTACAGATTTAGTGAACATCAGTACAAGAAAAACAAATACTAAAAGAATGGAACCGTAATTAAAGTAGTTGTAATATTTTATAATCAATTTCAACAAAGTAATTTTTTTATAACATAAAAAACTAACTATATCAACTCTTTTTTACAATAAAAATAGATTCCCTTATTTTAAGGTTGTTTTTTGAATAAAAGAGCAATCAGTTGGTGTTAAAGATTATGGCAACACATGTTACGTAATTATCTGAATGACTGATTGAAATCTTCAACTCTTTATTGGCAGAAAGAAAACTTTTTAATTTACCGGAAGGTTTAACTTTTGGCATTCCGGAAGGTTCGTTTTCTATTTCTATATCCTTCCAACGTAACCCTTCTTTCCATCCGGAAGCAATTGCTTTATAAACTGCCTCCTTTGCAGCAAAACGTGCCGCAAAATGTTGATACTTATTAAATTTATTATTGCAATAATTTATTTCAGCTTCTGTGTATACTTTATTTAAGAATAGTGAACCGTATTCATCAATGCTTTTTTTTACGCGACCAATTTCAATTATATCTATTCCTAAGCCTACAACCATTTCAAATAACTTATTTTAGAACAATTCAAAATCAACTCTAAATCCATCAGTCTTTAGCTGATACAAAATAAGCTCACTTAGTTCTTTTAATCGAGACATAGATTCGGTTAAATTATAGTAAAGAGTATCATCGTATAATATTTTTCCAAGATTATTTTTTCCCTCTTTTGTTTCCACTGCCATAGCATTCATAACTGTTATGAGCGAATCGGATCTGTGAACTAAAACATTCATTTGATTAAGTGTTTGCTGCAAGCTTTCTTTATTAGAATTAATAAACATTTTTGTTTCTTCTGTAATTTCCTTTGTGTTGGCAGAAATCTCTTTAAGATTTTCCCTGTTTTCATCCAAGACCTGGGTAAGACTAACAGACAGCCTGTTAAAATTACTTAATGAAGATTTTACATTTGCTATAAATTTTTCATCGCCAACAAGTGAATTAAATCCGGTTAGCGCATCGGTGACTTCTTTAAGAATAACATCTAATTTATCCTGTAGCTCGCTGAACAGTGCAACAACTCCTGCAAGATCCGTTCTGTAAACACCTCGATGAATAGCCTCTAAATCTAGTGGTTCTTCAGAAAAGCCAGGATTGATTTCTATTTTTCTTCCGCCCATTAAATCTGTTAATTCTAATGTAAAGGCTGCATCTTTTTTTAGTTGAATATCATTACTCACTTTTATTGTAACGATGACATAGGTTTTAAATACGTAAAAATCTGCTACGTTTCCTTTTTTAACACCATTAACGGTAACGATGTTGCCAATTTCTAATCCCGAAACATTGTTAAACATCACTTTAATTTCTACATCGGAAGAAGAGATGGAAAAATTTTTAGTCCAACCAAGAATCCAGATAAATACCAGAACTCCAAGCAGAACGGTAACTCCAACTTTTATTTCAGTTGCTCTTGAGTTTTTCATTTTTAACTTTCAAAAATAAATCTGATAACGCTTTAAGTTCACTTGCTGTTATTAGGCTGTCATCAAAAGCTGAACTAACGGATGCGGCAAAATCTTTACCTGAACCGGAAGTTAACAAAAAATCATCCGCTTCTTTAAATTGCATAACAAATTCTCTTACTAAAGTACGGACAGAATCCTTTTCAATAGTACTTTTAACATAACTTAGTTCAGTGTCCCAGTTTTTTTCAATCTCACTAAGAACAAATTCTTTTCCCTCTTCAAAAAATAACTCAGAAAAATGATTCTGAAAAAAATAAATTGCAGAGCCGATAATTATAGTGCTGAAAAACACAATGTATAGAAAACAATTTTTCTTCATTCTGAAATCTTTTCAATTTCAACTCTTTTAATTCTTTTTTTCAAAACTTCTTTTACAGTTAGTTTAAGATCTCCGATTACTGTATTGTAACCTTCTTTTGGAATAAATCCAGATTGATGAAAAATTAATCCGCCAATAGTTTCATAATCTTCACTTATAGGAATTATTTCATATCCTGCTTTTGCATTAAAGTCTTCAACAGATACTTTGCCTAAAACTAAAAATTTATTTGGAGATAAAGTTTGAATAGAATCCTCCTCTTCATCGTATTCATCCCAAATTTCACCGACAACTTCTTCAATAATATCTTCCAAGGTAATTAAACCGGCAGTTCCGCCGTATTCGTCTACAACAATTGCAATATGTGTTTTTTTCTCCTGAAATTCGTGGAGCATTTCACTTATTTTTTTTCTTTCAGGAACATAAATTACCTGTCTCACTAAATTTGCCGGCGATTCATCAACTACTGTATCTTTATTTCCTAAATAAGATAGCAAATCTTTGGCATAAATAATTCCAATTATGGTATCAAGATTTTCTTTAAAAACTGGTATACGGCTGTGCCCGGATTTTGTAATTGTTTCAATCAGTTTATCGAAACTTAAATTATCCGGAACAGCAATCATATCAACACGCGGAGTCATAACTTCGCCAACTAAGACAGATTTAAATTCAACAAAGCTGGTTATTATTTCCTGCTCTTCTTCTTCAATGGTACCTCTTTCGTGGCTAATCTCAGCCAAATCTGTAAGTTCTTTTTCAGTAATTGCAGTTTTTGTTTTATCAATTTTGATCCTTGAAGTTGTAAATCGAATTAATTCTGTAAGGCTTTCTGCAATCGGGTAAAATATGACACTAAAAAAGTAAAGTGGAATAGAGGTAATCTTCATTACTAAAAGTGGATGCTTGGATGCGAATACTTTTGGAACCAGCTCGCTGAATAATAAAATTATTAATGTTAGTAATACTATTTGAATAGTTAATATTAAGTTAATAGATATATTATTAATTGCAGCAAATTCAATTGCAATTGCAACAGCTACAATTGAGGCAGCTACATTTGCAATTGTATTGCCAATAAGTATTACTACAAGCAGCCTGCGTGGTGCATTAACTAAATGAATAGAATAGCGCAAAATTATTTTAGAAGTACGAAATGCATCTTCAATTTTCTTTTTCTTAAGTGAAAAGAATGCAACTTCGGAACCCGAAAAAAAAGCTGATAATATTAAAAGACCAGCAAGAATTATTGATTTTATAGGCCAGTCTATCTCCAAATTGTAATATACCTTCCGAAGTTGTTAAACAATAAATTTAGAAAGGTAAATCATCGTTATCTTCAACAACAGGTGCTTCACCCGATGATTCACCCGAGCTTTCCTTGCTGTCTGATGAATAATCAGAAGATGGCTCGAGCGGAATCAATCGATCTGAAATTACATCCGTTGAAAATCTTTTATTTCCCTCTTTATCCGTGTATTCCCTTTTTCTTAATCTGCCCTCAACGTAAAACTTTTTTCCTTTTTTCAGATTTTCCTTAAAGTAATCGGATATATTAAATGCCGTTACGTTATGCCAGGTTGTTTCGTTTACCCAATCACCGTTTTTCCCTTTGTAACTATGTGTTGTAGCCATTGTAAAATTTGTAACGGAAACATTATTTGTGGTAAATCTTGTTTCTGCATCTCTTCCAAGGTTACCTATTAACATAATTTTATTGAGCGAAAATGCCATCACTTTCCTCCAAAAACTTATTATATAAGATTTTAGTTCAAAATATAGAATAAAAAGCTAAAAAACCAACTTTTTAGCTATAGCAATTCCAGATTGAGAATTTTTAAATTCTGTTTTGGCTCATTTTCAAACTTTCAAATATTAGCATTAAAAACAAGCCTTATTTCCAAATTTTTATTAAAAAATTGGTTGTATCATTTCAAAAAAGTCTTTCAATTGGTTACAGTAGCAATTACTGAATAGTTGAGCAATTTTTACCGAAAGCTAATATATGTATTGAAGGCAAAGAAATTTTTACCTGTGATTTTTTTGGCACATTTGGTGGAATAACTTTCTGCAATGGAAAAAAAGAACATAAAAATTAGTATTGGAGAGACAATATGAATACAGGTCAAATGATAATGTCAATGGGAGCGATGGTCCTGTTTTCAACGGTAATGCTGAGAGTTAATACAAGCAACCTAATGAATGAAAATATTAGAGACCAAGCACAATATGGTGTATTAGCTACTTCAATCGCAACATCAATTATTGAAGAGGCTTCAAGTAAGTCGTTTGATGAAAGCTCTGACTCAAATTCTGTTTCTTCGCTGAGTGAATTAACACCTGCAGGTAATCTTGGTCCTGAGAGTGGTGAAACTTATGCTACTTTTGACGACATTGACGATTACAATGGATTTACTAAACGTGATAGCACAATGCCATCAGCAGTATTTGATATTTCTTGTGAGGTAGTGTATATCCATCCGAGTAACATAAAGGTAAAATATAATTCAGAATACTGGCACAAGAAAATTAACGTTACGGTATCTAGTCCATTTTCTCAAGATACCTTTCGTACTTCATCAATTTTTAGTTACTGGCATTTTAGATAGGAGAGAAAAATGGGAGTAAATGTATTATTAGATATTCTCGGTTCAATTGTTATTGGTGGCATACTATTGCTTTCAATGGCACGTGTGAATGAATCTTCCACAAAAGATTTGTATAAGGGATCAGGCAACTTAGTAGCTCAAACAAACTTGGCAACAGTAGTACAAATTTTGGAAACAGATTTTAGAAAGATTGGATATTGTGCAGATTGGCAACAGATTCC
>CBDUAV010000060.1:0-18685 GCA_965365225.1 uncultured Ignavibacteria bacterium
TGGTCAGAACAATATACAAATACTTCAGAAACACTTAAAGCAATTGCTTTTTGGGGAGATTTAATTGGGTACTCGGTAGGTGAAAATGGTACTATTCTTTATACATCCAATGGGGGTGTTAGTTCTATCGAAGACGAGCTGCCAATAGTTTCAGACTTAAAGCTTGAACAAAACTATCCAAATCCTTTTAATCCAACGACAAAGATTAAATTTACTATCCCACAGTCTCCCCTCCCTGGAGGGAACGGAAGGGGTGGGTTAGTTATATTAAAAGTTTACGATATTCTTGGAAATGAAATTGCAACCTTAGTAAATGAAGAACTCTCTCCCGGTGAGTATGAAGCAGAGTTCTCACCAGAATCCAGTATCAAGTATCCAGCAACGGGAATATATTTCTATACACTTCGGGCAGGCGATCCCTTCACAAGCTCAGGGCTGGGATTTGTTCAAACAAAAAAGATGATATATTTAAAATAAAGAAATATAAATCGATTTTTTAAAAAACCCGGGCTGAATGTTCGGGTTTTTTGTTGTCATAATTTTAATATTAACTTATTTTTCTATCATTAATTTTACTCACAAATCGCAAGATCATGAATAATTTAAAAAACAAAATCGTATTTATTACAGGTGCAACTTCCGGAATAGGAAAAGCCTGTGCGGAAATATTCGCAAATGAAAAATCAAATTTAATTTTAACAGGCAGAAGGATTGAAAGACTGAAAAATCTCGCTAAAAAATTGGAGAAAGAAAACGGCATAAAAACAAAATGTATTAAGCTTGATGTAAGAGATTTTAATGGGGTGAAAAAAGCAATTAGCGCTTTGGACAGCAAATGGAATAAAATAGATATTCTAATTAATAATGCGGGTCTGGCAAGAGGTTTTAATAAAATATATGATGGCAAAAAGTTGGACTGGGATGAAATGATTGATACAAATATTAAAGGTTTGGCTTATGTTTCCCGGTTAGTTCTGCCATTAATGATTAGAAGAAAAAAAGGACATGTAATTAATATCGGGTCAACTGCGGGACACGAAGTTTACCCAAACGGAAATGTTTATGCTGCAACAAAGTACGCTGTCAAAGCACTAAGTCAATCAATACGAATCGATGTGCTGGATAAAGGAATTAAAATAAGCAGCGTTGACCCCGGAATGGTGGAAACAGAATTTAGTCTTGTTCGTTTCAGGGGGAATAAAAATAAAGCAAGTAAAGTTTATAAGGGATTAAAACCTCTTTCACCGGAGAATGTAGCCGATGCAGTTTTATTCTGTGCAACCAGACCGGAAAATGTAAATATTAATGAAGTGATTTTGACTCCTCTTGCTCAGGCATCTTCAACACAAGTGCACAGAAAATAAAATTTAACTAAACGAAAAGACTAATATCACCTGCACCTTTGCGAACGACTACAGGTTCTTCATTGCTTAAATCAATTACGCTTGATGGAGATCCGCTTAAATTTCCGGATGCAAGCATCAAATCGACCTGAAACTGGAAAATAGTTTTTATCTCAAACGGGTCAACTAAAAGATCACCTTTGCGGTTAGTTGTACTCGTACTTACAATAGGGTGCCCTAATTCTTCAACAATTTTAAGAGCAACCGCATGATCGGGAATCCGAATACCAACGGTTTTTCTTTTACTCCATAACTTTTTAGGTACCTGTTTCGCTGCCGGAAGTATAAATGTGTACGGACCGGGTAATAAATGCTTCATCGTTCGGTAAGCGTAATCGGAAACTTTAGCATATTTTGAAATATCTTTTAAATCGGGACAAATAAAGCTTAGCAATTTTATATCCGGGTTGATTTTAATATCCTGAACTCTGTCCAAAGCCTGTTTATTAAAAATGTCGCAGCCAATACCATAAACTGTATCAGTAGGGTAAATAATTACTCCCCCATCCTTTAAAACTTTCACTGCTTTATTTATATACCTTAGCTCCGGGGTTATGGGATGTAATTCGTAATATTCCATTAAATTTCCTTGAGTTAGAGCAAACAAAAGTTGCAATTATTAAAAATGAACAGCTAAAAATAGCAATGAAAATCAATTTTTCAACTCAAATCAACGGCTATTAAAAAAACAATAATTTAATTAATTAAGATAATAGAATTGCTTTCCATTAATAAAAAAATCTTTATATTTATGGCTCAATTTTTTTAGGATTCAGCCAAAAAGGAGTACGAAATGTCTAGAAGATGTCAGGTAACGGGAATCGGACCACGATATGGAAGCAGCATTTCTCACGCGCATAATAAAACAAAAAGAAGATTCCTGCCGAATTTACAGAAGAAGAAAATATGGGTTCAGGAATTAAACCGGCAGGTCACTGTTAAACTATCTGCAAGGGCATTAAAGACTATTAGTAAGAACGGAACTTCAGAATTAGCAAAATTAATTCGTAATGGAAAAATTAAAGTTCATTAGTAAACAATTGAACTCTAATTAAAAAGGGAAGCGAAGCTTCCCTTTTTTTTTACGATCATATCAAATAATTTCTATTCCCTAACAACCCAAACTTTAATTTTTGAGCCAACTTTAGGATGAAGTTTAATATTAACGCTGTAAATACCTAAAGTCTTAATTTGCTCTTCCAGCTCAACCTTTCTTTTATCAATTTTGAAGCTCTTCTCATTAAGTGCATCTGCAATCATTTGAGTAGTTACCGTACCAAATATTTTGTCTTCTTCACCAACCTGAACAGGTATAGTAATAGAAGTTTTTTCTAATTCAACAGCGAGTGTTTCGGCATCACGAAATTCCTGTTCGGATTTTTTAGCAACGGTTTTCTTTTCTTCTTCGAGGGCACGTAGATTTCCTTTTAGCGCGGTATAAGCTATTTTTCTGGGCAATAAATAGTTTAGAGCATAACCTTTTTTTACTTCAACAATATCCCCTATTTGCCCTAATGGTTCAAAATTTTGTCTTAAAATTACTTTCATCTTTACTCCAAAAATTCAATTATCTAACTGTATCCGAAACATAAGGCAGTAAAGCCATATGCCTGGCTCTTTTAACAGCTACAGCAAGCTGCCTCTGGTATTTAGAACTTGTTCCGGTTATTCGTTTGGGTATTATTCTGCCTTGTTCCGAGACAAATTTTTGCAGGAGTTTTATGTTTTTATAATCAATATACTTGATTTTACTTTGAGTAAACCTGCAAATCTTTTTAGTTCTTGTTTCTTTTTTCCCTATCATTCTTTATCCTTTATTAAGTCTGATTCTTCACTTGATAAAAATTTATCGAATGAGTCTTCAGTATAATCAGTGCCGTTCTCATCTGCAGCAACCTCATTCTTATCGTTCCCATTTTCTTCTTTTTCAGATTCGGCATCAACAAATTTACCTCTTTTATTGAGGAACTGAATTCTGCGCGCTTTAATTTCTACGATGCTTCTATTGTGACCTTCATCAGTTTTCCAGGTTCTGCTTTGCAGTTCACCATCTACCAAAACAGCAGATCCTTTTTTTAGCCTGTCTTTGCAACTATCAGCCAGTTTGTTCCATGCAACAATACCAACATAGCAAACATCTTCCTGCCACTGGTTAGTGCTGTCTTTAAATCTTCTGTTTGAGGCAAGTGAAAAGTTAACCACTGGAGTTTTGTTTGTAGTTTCCCTAAAAATAGGATCCTTGGTTAAGTTGCCGGCGACAATAACATAATTAATTTCAGGCATTTTCAATTCGGCCATTTTTTAATCCTCCGTACTATCATTAGTTGTTGGTTGTTCTACTGCATTATTTTCTTCCTCTTTGTTCTCAGTTTTGGAGGAAGGAACAATCAGTTCATCAATTTCCTCAATAATCTCTGGTTTTTGAACTTTATCAGTTTCAATTTGCTCTAAAGCTTCGCTTGAAAGCTTAATTGTTAAATACCTGAGAATATTATCATCAAGTTGGTAAAATCTTTCTAATTTGGATACCAGATCTGGCAGGGCATCGAAGCGGAAGAAAACATAATAGCCAATTTTGCTTTTCTTTACTATGTAGGCAAGTCTTTTTCTTCCCCAATCTTCAACATCTCTAATTTCTCCCCCGCTACTTGAGATGGTTTCTTTAATTCTCGAAATTACAGCTTGTATAGCTTCGTCTTCAAGTGCGGCATTTATTAATACAGCACTTTCATAAACACGTTTTATCATAAAATAATTTACCTCCCTATGGACTAAAGGCCTCTCGACTAAGAATTACGAGAAGCAGGGTTATCTACAATCAATAAAAATTAAGCTACTAACTTATTTAATTAATGGTGCAATTACAAGTGCTATTACAGCCATTAGCTTTATTAAAATGTTCAATGATGGACCGGAAGTATCCTTAAATGGATCGCCTACTGTATCTCCCACTACAGCAGCTTTATGTGGATCTGAGCCCTTAAAGTATTTCTGCCCGTTTAATTCCAGTCCTTCTTCAAACATTTTTTTAGCATTGTCCCAAGCACCACCAGCATTTGCCTGAAAAATAGCCATGAGCACACCAGTTGCGGTTACACCTGCTAAGAGCCCGCCCAACATTTCTGCTCCGCCGCCAAAACCTATTAAAACTGGTGAAATCACTGCCAAAAGACCAGGTACAACCATTTTTCTTATTGCTGCTGCAGTTGAAATTTCAACACACTTGCCATATTCGGCAACTCCATCCGCCAGTTCAAATGATCTTTGATCTTCCTCAGACCATTCCGATTGTTCTTTGCCCTGATATTTTTTCATTAGCTCAAGAGCTTTGGTTAGGGCAGGAATGGTTTTAAATTGGCGGCGTACTTCCTCAATCATTGCCATTGCAGCCCTGCCAACGGCATTCATTGCAAGTGCAGAAAATAAGAACGGTAGCATAGCTCCAACGAATAACCCAGCCATAACAGTAGCTTTTGAAATATCAATAGTTTTAATATTTGCAGATGTCATAAATGCTCCAAACAGTGCTAAAGCAGTAAGTGCTGCAGAGCCAATAGCAAAACCCTTTCCAATTGCAGCAGTAGTGTTGCCAACTGCATCAAGTTTATCTGTTTTTTGTCTTACTTCTTTTGGAAGACTGGACATTTCAGCAATTCCTCCCGCGTTATCGGAAATTGGACCATAAGCATCAACAGCGAGCTGAATTCCGGTATTGGATAGCATCCCAACAGCAGCAATTGCAATACCGTATAAGCCTCCAAAATAAAATGCGGCTATAATTGAAGCAGCAATAATTATTATAGGTATTGCTGTAGAAAACATTCCCGTGCTAAGACCAGCAATAATATTTGTAGCTGATCCGGTTAGTGATTGCCTTGCAATTGCTTTAACTGGTGGTTTACCAAATCCTGTAAAAAATTCCGTGATAAGCCCAATTAAAACTCCAGCAACCAAACCAATTACAGTTGCAAAGAAAATATTCAGTGAAGTAATTGTGTACGTTTCTCCATAAAGTGGATCGTTAAAAGTCCATTGTGATGGCAGAATCCAATCAATAATAAAATATAGTGCGACAATCATAAAAAAAGATGAGCCAAATTCACCAAGATTTAATGCTTTTTGTGGATCACCACCTTCTTTAACTCTTACGAACAAAGTTCCTAAGATAGACATAACGATTCCAACACCGGCAATGACTAATGGAAGCAGAACTGCACCAAGCCCGCTGAATCCATCTGCAAATTCCGGAAGCTCAAAAAATGCAGCACCCAATACCATTGTACCAATAATTGAACCGACGTAAGATTCAAAAAGATCTGCACCCATTCCTGCAACATCACCAACATTATCACCTACGTTATCTGCTATTGTTGCCGGATTTAAAGGATGATCTTCGGGAATTCCTGCTTCAACTTTTCCAACAAGATCTGCACCCACATCAGCAGCTTTCGTATAAATTCCTCCACCAACACGTGCGAACAGCGCAATTGACGAAGCACCAAATGAAAAACCTGTTATTACGGTTATTACTTTAGATAGATTATTTACCTCACTTATGCCAAAAACATTACTGTAAATTACAAATAGTAAGCTTATACCAAGCACACCTAAACCCACTACAGCCAATCCCATCACCGAGCCACCTGCAAATGCAACTTCCAATGCTTTACCAAGTCCAGTTCGAGCAGCATTGGTAGTGCGCACGTTCGCTTTTGTCGCCACTTTCATCCCGATATACCCAGCCAGTGCTGAACAAAAAGCTCCTGCTAAAAATGAAACTGCGACTAGTGGAGATGAATCTTCAGGATTTGCAGATACAGCAAGCAAAATTGCTACAGAAACAACAAATATGGCCAACATTTTATATTCTGCAGATAAGAACGCCATTGCACCTTCAGAAATATGACCAGCAATCTTTTTCATTCTATCAGTACCGGCATCCTGTTTATTAACCCAGACAGATTTAAAGAGAGTGAATATTAACGCAAGAATTCCAAAAAGTGGAATTATATAGAAGATAGTGTGCATAATATTTTACTTAGCTTTGGTTGTTAGAGATTATTAGTATTATCATTTTCATTTAAGTTTAATTTGCTATTTAGATCCAGCATCGCTTTGCTTCCGCCGGCAAAAAATTCATCAACAAGTAACACTGCTTTTTCAAATAGAGATTCTAGCATTTCGATTTCATTTTCACGAAAATCAGACAAAACATATTCAACTAAACCATCTTTTTTAAAGCTTTGTCCAACTCCAATTCTTATTCGAGGGAAATTATTTGAATTGAGGTGATAGATGATAGATGCTAACCCATTATGTCCACCATCTCCTCCAGACAACCTAACCCGCAGTGTGCCAAGATTTAAATTTATATCATCGCAAATAACTAAAAAATCTTCTGATCGTAACCCGTAAATTTCAACAATTTCTTTAGCTGCATTTCCACTATTATTAACAAAAGTAGTAGGCTTAATAAGTAAATATTTTGATTCGCCAATTGCTGCTTCAGCTTTGAAATAATCACCCTTCGAGGGTAAGAATTCAAGCTTCTTTTTTGAGGCATAATAATCAAGGAATAAAAAACCGGCGTTGTGCCTGTTTGCTGCGTAAATACGACCGGGATTACCAATTCCAAATACTGTGCGCAATTGCCTGAAAAAATGTTAGCTTTGCTTTTCTTTTTTCTCTTTGTCTGCTTTCTCTTCTTTTTCTTCTGAGTCTTCACCTTCGGCTTTGCCTTTACCAATTACTTCCGGTTCGGCACCTTCTTCAACTTCTCCAAGTTCTTCAGCAGCAAGTACAGGTTCCTCTTTCACTTTTGCGTGAGTTACAGAAATTACAAGCGAGTCTTTTGAATTTAAAATTTCCAGGTTTTCAAAATTTAAATCTTCTACGTGAATAGCATCCCCAATATTTAACGCGGAGATATCTAATTCTATATGTTCGGGAATATGTTTTGGTAAGCACTCAATCTCAAGCTTATGCAAAGCATGCTGCAAAACGCCGCCTTCTTTTATACCAGCAGCAGTTCCCTTTAATTGAACGGGAATTTCCAATTGTATTTTTTCGCCTTTGGTTAATCCGAGCAGATCAAAATGCACAACTCTATCAGTAACCGGATCGAACTGTATATCTTTTATAATGCAATCTTGCTCTTCCATTCCTTCTATTTCTAGAGAGATTAGATGGGTTTTAGAGGTAAAAACCAACGGATGTAATTCTTTTTCGGTTACATCAATATTGAGTGCATTTGTATGCCTTGAATAAAAGGTTCCAGGAACCCTGCCCTGGTTTCTTAATTTTTTTCGTGCAGGTTTTGCTGTATCTTTTCTTTCAGAGGCCTTTAAGCTAACTTTATCCATAGAAACTCCAGATCTTTTTTTATCCTTTATCTATATTAAACAGTGAACTAATTGATTCATTATTAAAAGTTCTGCGGATAGCTTCCGCAAATAATTCAGATGAAGAAATAACTTCTATTTTTTCTGACATATTTTTCTTTTCAAGATTAATAGAATCGGTAACGTATAACTTTAACAGTTCTGAATTATTTATTCTATCAATCGCTTCTCCCGAGAGAACAGGATGAGTTGCTGCTCCATAAATATTCTTTGCGCCATTATTTTTTAATGATTCCACTGCACCAACAAATGTTCCAGCGGTATCAATCAAATCATCTACAATTAAAATATCTTTATCTTTTACATCACCAATAATATTAACAACCTCGGCTAAATTTTGCTTGGGTCTTCTTTTATCAACAACAACCAATGCCGTATCCAAAAGTTTTGCATAAGCACGTGCAATTTTAATTCCTCCAACATCCGGCGAAACTACAACAAGCTTTTTATGTAAATGCTCAATGTGTTCATTAAAAACTGAAGATCCGTAAAGGTGATCAAATGGTATATCGAAATATCCTTGAATCTGAGCAGCGTGCAAATCCATTGTAATTATTCTATCTGCACCAGCAACTGTAAGCAAGTTAGCCATTAGCTTAGCTGTTATTGCTACTCTTGGCTGATCTTTTCTATCTTGCCTTGCGTATCCAAAATAAGGAATTACTGCCGTAATTGTATTAGCTGAAGCACGGCTAGCAGCATCAATCATAATAAGCAGTTCCATTAAATTATCCGTGGGAGGATTCGTAGATTGAATTATAAATACATCCTGACCACGAATGTTCTCACGAAATTTAACCCATATTTCACCGTCACTGAATCTTTTGAGTTCTATTTCACCCAGTGATTTACCAATCTTTTTAGCAATATTTTTTGCGAGAGGTAGATTTGAACCTCCGGCAAAAATCATATAATCACTTGTTACCATTTATTCCGGAAAACGGATAGAAATATTGAAAAATAGAGAGCAAATATATACAAACCGCTCAGTTAAGTCAATAAATTATAGTGTTGAGCATGATTCATCAGTTTGCATTTCAATCAACTTTTTTTCTTTTTGAATAAAAATATTAAAACCAGCAATAAAACAGCTCCCGAAAGATAGTAAATCCACGCAGGTGTTTCTTTAAGCTTAAATGGTCTAAATGTAACCGAAATTGTTTTCCCGCCTCCAATATCCGATAATTTATACTCCCATGTTAGCTTTCTGCCTGAAGACCGGTGCGCATTATGTGTAACAATATCACCTGAAAAAGTATATACATACCTTACGCAGAAATCGCTTGCATCTATTCCAAACCCTGTTGCAATTGATGGAATAAACTGTGTAAATATAATCTGGCCGGAGCTACTTTCTATAAATGAAAAATCGGCATCAGCAAAGGCTTTCGTTTTATTTAATGAATCAATATGCGTAAATGAAAAATCAATAATTGCGTGTGTTGTGCTATCTGATGTATCACTATAAACAACAACGTTTTCTAATGTATTATGTGCTGAGCTGAATTGAGATCTGATTGAATCAGGATTAAAAATCCCAATATCATCAATCACCATTTTGCTTTCTTTACTTAAAATTTTCATCCAGTAATCAATGTGCATATTGCCCGAGCCATCGGGAAAAAGCTTTACTTCTTGATAGTAATTCAAGCATCCGCTTAATACAAGTGGTAAAAGAAAAAAGGAAAGCCTTTGAAACATTATAGAGATATTAATTTTAACTCCTGAAAATTGATTGCAGGATTGAATCTTCTGAAAGAAATAATAATCAAATTTAGATAAAAATTAAATTATTTCATTATCTTCGCAGCTATTAAATTAAATAAGGTGTAAATATGCCAACGTACGATTATAAATGCACAAACTGTAATTATACTTTTGAAGCTTTTCAGCCAATGACCGCTCAACCATTAAAAGAATGCCCAAAATGCAACGGTATTGTTAAAAGAATGATAGGAACAGGGGCTGGTCCGATTTTTAAAGGAAGTGGATTTTATCAAACAGATTATAAAAACACAAAAAGCAGTAAAGCAAAGGAATCGAAACCGGTTACGGACAGTAAAAAATCAAAGAATGAGAAAAAGGTAGATTAGGTTCTTTCAAATATTCAAGTTAAATATTAAAAGGCTGAAACTTTTTAAAGAGTTTCAGCCTTAGTTTAAAAAAAAGGAATCTTAAAAATCTGCTCCCAACGAGAAGTAGAATTTTGGCGAAGAGAATCCGTCAATATTATAAGCCCATGCAACATCGAACCGGAGAAGGAAATAAAGAAAGAATAAACGTGCACCCACGCCAGTACCCATAAGCAAATCATCGGTAACAAGATTTCCGAATTCGTTTTTACCGAATAACTTTATCTTACTGTTATCGTACCAAGCTGTGCCCACATCAATAAATGCAACACCAATTATGTTGTTAAACAGAAATGGTAATCCGCCTGTTAGCAGGTAACGAATTAATGGAAATCTTAACTCCATATTTAGTAGAAGATAACGTGTCCCAATTTGTTCCGAATAATTGTATCCGCGAAGTGGAAGTGCCGCAGTTAAAAAAGCAAAATCGGATGCAGATTCAATTGGTATTTCAGTTGTGGCAAAAGTTCTATTTATCCAGTTTTCAATTCCTCCAATAAAAAACCGCTGTGGATTTTCGCCGCCTGAATATCCTCCTGATAATCTCAATGCAAAAGAATGATCAGTAAAAAACCTAAAATAGGTTCTGTAATCACCCATTATTGAATAAAAACTTTTTTTAGGGTCTCCGATTCCAGTATTTCCAAAAACATCAAATCTGTATCTCGTACCCTGTATTGGTGAAGTATAACCCCACAAAACATTATCATGAACAAAACTTATGGAAGGTACAGTAAAGGAGACATTTTCTGTAGGCTGCTGCAAATTATCCAGATTCTCACCAGAAACATGCAAGAAACTCATGCCAAAATCGAATCTATAAAATTTATTCAGTGGATAACTAGCAGAACCAGCGAGTCCAAAGTTTCTGTATCTGTATAAATTCGATGTAAAAAATCCTTCACGGTTAATAGTTGCAAGACGCACAAATCTTGCTGTATGAAAGCCTTCGATTCCCCAATTTATTCTTTTAGCTAGATAGTAATATGCAAGACCGTAATCACTGTTCTTAAGATCAATCTGAAGTCCGGTTACACCAATTAAACGATGGTTACCAAGCACATCGCTAAATGAAATATATGTAGTTCCAATTAAGCCATATAACGTACTGTACCCAGCGTTCGCATAAACTAAATCGGGCGCAAAAGTAATTTTATATTTATTTACTTTAAAGTTGCCCTCTTCATCCAAATTATCGTTTGGACTGAAAAGTTCATCTTCAACTTCCTCATTTACAACCAGTGTTTCATCATCTCCACCAAAAACGTAGTTGCCAAAATCAATGCTTATTGAATCACCATAAGTTTTTGATGAATCTATAAAATTACCCGTATAAAATAAAGAGGATTGAGAATCTGTTGAATCGACTAAGGTTGAATCGTCACCAATTAAACCCTGCTGCTCTTTTACAACATCAATTGGTCTTACATCAAGGTCGAGTTTTCCCTGGCGGAATTTTGTTAAAGGAAGCTCTTCTAATTCCAAATCCAATTCGAAAGGATTATTTAATAAAAAGATATTAAAGGATGATCCATACAATGAAGAAAAAGCTAGCTTCTTTCCATCTTTTGTAGCAGAAAGCTGGTACAAACCTGATTGTGAGTTTGTAACAGGTACAGGTTTAATTTCTTTTATATCACTAACGAACTCATCATCCGAAGAAAAGTACAATCTTTTTTTATAGATGTTATTTATTCCATTCACGTCTGAAATAAACAAAATTTCCGTACCCGTTTCATTGATAATTGGAGAAGATTCATTACTATTAGGCATGTTGGTAATTCGCTTAACGGAAAGTGAATCAACATCCAGAGCATAAATTTCCGTTTGAGTATAGTCATGTTTATAAATTTTAAAACCATCTGAAATATCATCAACTGTAAGGTAACTGTTCCTGTCTGATACAAAATAAATCGTTTTGCCATCGTGAGACCAGCAGGGATCACTATCTGTAAATAAATCATTTGTAAGATTTTTTACTTCTTTTGTTTCAAAGTTGTAACTGTAAACATCCGTCTGTTTTGGAGTTTGCCCGATAAAAGTAAGAAAATTGCCATCCCAAGACCAGCTGACACTGTGTATAGCATCAAATTTAATTGGAAGAGTGTAAAAGTCTTCATCTTCATAGTCAAAAACATAAACTACATCGTACCCATGGCTTAACGCCGATATTGCAATTTTTGATCCGTCAGGAGACCATGTTAAACCGGGGGTTAATATATTTAACTCTTCAAAATTGGGTGATGTATTTCCTTCTGCTATATTTTTGATTATTTCACCAGAGTTTGCATCCATCACATAAAGGCTAAAAAAGAAATCACGATTAGTAATGAACGCAATTTTATCACCTTGTGGAGAAATAGCAGGACTTGTATTATAGAAGCCATCATCTTCTTCAGGATCAGTTAATCTTTTTGCATACTCATCAGGGTCCTGCGTAATTTCAATATCGGGCCAAAAAACTCTCTTAATATCTTTCTTCCATCTTTCATTAAATTCTTTAAGATTTAAACCTATTGTTTGCTTAAATGCAGCGTCTACATTTCCAACTGATCTTAGTGCATTAATAACTTCACCAATTTTTTCTTTGCCATATTTTTTAGCTATATAGTAAAACACTGCCTGTCCACCACGGTAAGCAAAATAACCGCTGAGTCTTTGAACATCTGGTAAATATTCACCAATAGCCGCATCACGAATAAACATATCGGTATCTTCATCCCATCCTAAAGCCTGGTATTCCGCCATTCCTTCGCTAAACCATATAGGTATTTGAATTGATATGTTATTTGAAATAACATTTTGAAGGGAGCCGCCATAGAACATATCATTCATAACTGCATGGACTAACTCATGGTGAATAAGATGACGGAACTGTTTAAACGAACCATGAAATTGAATTACAACCCTATTCTTAAATAGCTCTGTAAATCCTTCTATTCCTTCACTAAGATACGTATCAGTTACGTTTGTTTCCTGAAAGTCGTTTTGTGAATTATAGATGATTAAAGTTATTCTGTTATTAACAGAGTAATCGAAACTAGCCTGTATTTTAGAAAGAGCGTCTTCTGCAGCAAATGCAGTAAATTCTGCAAGTGTTTCTCCATCATTAGTAAAGAAAATATCAAAGTGGCTGGTTTGAATGTAGTGCCAGTCAAAATATTTGTATTGAACCTTGTTTTTGCCAAATTGCCCAAACAGAATAAACTGTGCTGCAAAAACCAGAAGTAGGATATTTAATATTTTCTTAAACATTTTGTTACCCGTTTTCTTTAATAATAAAATCCAGCTCCAGATTATCTAAATCTGCCCGTACAAGTTTCACACAAATCCTGTCTCCTAATCTATATTGTTTTTTAGTTCTCTTACCAATTAATGAATATTTTTTTTCAGACAAAACATAAAAATCGCCCTCCAAATCTTTAACTCTAATCAATCCTTGAGCTAAAAAGTTAGTTATTTCAACAAAAATCCCAAAACTTGCCACTCCGGAAATTACGGCATTAAATTCTTCACCAATTTTATTCTGTAAAAATTGCACCTGTTTTTGCTTTACAGACAGTCTTTCAGCATCCATGGAATTCCTTTCTGTCGCAGAGATATGGTCGCAAATTTTATCCAATTCTTCAAGTGAATAATTAATTCCTCTTTTGTTATTTATAATTTTTTCTACAATTCTATGTACAATTAGATCAGAATAACGACGAATTGGTGATGTAAAGTGTGTATAAAAACTAAATCCCAAACCATAGTGCCCAATATTTTGAACTGAATAAATTGCTTTAGCCATAGAACGAATGGCAAGTTCATTTATTACTCCTTCTTCTTCTGTGCCCTTTGCACTTTCCATAAGCTTATTGAACTGAGTCGCTGCTTTACCTGTGTGGGGATTAAAAGTATAGCCTAAGGATTTTACAAATTTTGAGAATTCTTCAATCTTTTCCTGATCGGGGATATCGTGTATCCGGTAAACAAATGGAATCTTCTTTTTGCGTGAAATATTTTCTGCAACAGATTTGTTGGCAAGCAGCATAAATTCTTCAACAAGCATATTGCTTTCTTTAATTTCCTTTTTAAGAATGTTAACAGGCTTACCATCGGAATTTAATTCAAACTCCACTTCGGGTGTAAAAAATTCAAGGCTTCCTTCATTGAATCTTTTTTGCCGAAGACTTGTTGCTATATCATTTAGAAGTATTATATCTTCACTGAACTCTCCCCTTCCAGATTCAATTATTTTCTGCACTTCTTCGTAAGTAAATCTTCTTTTACTGTTGATAACTGTTTTAGCAATTTTATAAGCAGAAACTTCATTGCTGCCTGTAATTTCAAATATAACAGAAAATGTAAGTCTATCTTCTTTCGGAACTAAAGAACAGATATTGTTTGAAAGTTTTTCGGGCAGCATTGGAATTGCTTTGCCAACTAAGTACGTGCTGTTTCCCCTGTTTAATGCTTCGCTATCTAATTCCGTTTTTGATTTAACATAATAACTAACATCGGCGATATGTACGCCAACTTGGTAATTTCCGTTTGGAAGTTTTTCAATTGAAAGGGCATCATCAAAATCTTTAGCATCTTTTGGATCAATAGTAATAACATTTTTGTTCCTAAAATCAATTCTTTTACTAATTTCTTCATTTGTAATTTGAATGTTAATTTTTTCCGCTTCCTGTTTAACTTTTTTATTGAATAAAGTTGGAATACCAAACTCTCTGGCAATAGATACTACTTCTGCATCTAAAGTTCCTTCTTCACCCAAAACTTCAAAAACTTCACCTTCCGGATTAAGCATTCGGTCATCCCACTTAATTGCCCCCACAGTAACTTTATCGCCGGGTTGTGCTCCATGCAAATCTTCCTTATCAATGTAAATATCACGATGTATCTTCGAATCATCTGGGGAAATAAAATAAAATGATTTTGACTTTCTAAGCTGCCCGACAAACTGTTTTCTTTTTCTTCTTATAATTTTAGTTACTTGTCCCTCCAGATTCTTACCTTTATGTTTAGCAAAAAGAACGACTTCAACCAAGTCACCATGGAATGCATTACCACCGTTGCGAGCTGAAATATAAATATCCTTTATGTCGGGATTTTTAGGAACAACAAAACCAAACCCACCTTCGTTTAACTGAAAGTGACCAACAATGCGGTTAGTTTCCGGAAATGAATTTAACTTGTACCTCTTACCGTGCTTTGATAGAAATTTTTCCGACGCAAGCTTGTGTAATGTAGTTTTTAGTGTTTTGTAGTCTTCTTCTGTTTTTATCTTTAAACGTTTTGCAACTTCTTTACTTTTAAAGGTTCTGGAAGGATTTGATTTAAAGAATGATTTAATTTGATTTTTCATTAGAATACAAAACTATATTTTAACCCGAGTTCATTTATCATTTCGCCGTAAGTTGTTGATTGAAAAGTCGGTTCACGCCTTTCGAGACGTAAAATTAAGCGTGTAAAAATAAACGGATATTCGATTTTAATATTTGCACGGCTTAAATCCTGGAATACTTGTGAAGTACCACCAATTTCATATCGTATGTCTCCAACTTTGCCGATTAAACTAAACTTTGTTTCCGTTCCGACCTGCTGAACATTTACACTTCGCACAAAATCCCCAAGCTGCTCATTTAGAAAACCGCCCACAATCGAACCCGCAAGAGAAGCTGCAGTTGATACTGCAACGTTTGTTTCCTGTAGCGATGCATCCTCTGGAAATTTTCCGACAATAATAAAAAACATTGCATCGGAAGCAGTTTTGGTTGCATCAAGTTCATACTGCCCAAAATTAGTCCTGCGTTTATAAACTTCAACATTCCTCTCATCACGGATAAAATTTGTGTTTATACTTTTTGCAGGACCTTCTAGATTAATTTTTATTTGAACTTCGTATTCATTACCGCCAGTAGTTAGGGTATCTGGATTGTAATAACTCTGGTAAGTTGATGAAACATCCAAATAAGGATTATCAATCTCATCTAAAAATTTAACCGAGCCTCGTGCCTGAAATGTTTTTATAAAATCCAGTTTAGAACCATCTAGTAATTGTAGTTCACCTCTCGCTCTTGGCATGTTATCTATTACTGTATACTCAAACTCACCGCCAAGATAAGCAGTAAGATTTTGTTTAAATTCTCTGGAAAGAACGAAAACCATTTTTGCTTCGTTTTCAACCTGAATTTTTAAATTTATATCAAAAGGAATTTTAGATGCGGCATCTGTTTCATTGCTTTTAGATTCTGAAATTATAATAAGGCTGTCAATTTCTTTATCAACAAATTCTTCTTCAGGGGATATAAAAATGTAATTGAACTTATCGCTTTCATTTGAAAAGGCAGACTGAGTGGGCGAAAAAGTTATATTGGCTCCTCTTTTTAAAGTCAAATCAGCATATAAAGAATTTTGTGATTCATTCATGATAAATCGCATGTTTTCACCAGTTCTAATCGCAATATCACCATATAAATTGGGATTAACCGCACGTGAATTTTCGTTCAATAATTTAAGATCACCGGAAGCGCTAATATCAATTTCTTTCGGTTTAAAATTATCAAGAATTATTTTACCCGAAGCTGTTATTTTTCCGCCGCCTTTTGTTTCTTTGTTGTTTGAGAGTGAAAAGCTCGCAATTGTTAGTTCATCATTTTTCACAACAATCCCTGTTTCGAGCAGATAGTTTAAATTATTTGCCTGCGCAGTAAACGAGCCGTACTTAATTTGAAGCTGCCCGTTTGTATTCATATCATTATAGGTTCCGGTGAGTTTTATATCACCTTCAAGAGTACCATTAAGTTTTGTTATTCCCGGTATAATACTTCCTGCAAAACGAAGATCAAAATTGTTTGCAAAAAAATTAAGATCAAGCTGCTCATTTTTTGGTAAACGCTGCTGTGAACTTAGTGAAAGATCAATTGGAAGTGTTCCATTTAAACCAAGCCACGGATTATTAATTTCACTTTTTGTTTTAAAGAAGTTTACATCCGCAGTTAATAATTTATTCTTGTAATCAAGATTACTTTTTACAAACCCAAGAAATACTTTTTCTGCCTGCACACTATCTAGAGCGAAATCAATCGAAATAAATGGATTTTCAGGTGTACCACTGTAATCAAGTTGCAGGTTTATATCCGAATCCGGGGTTTGATCGGGCGGGAGCCCCAATACATTTACACTTAGATCCTTACCGTCTAAATTTTTTATTGAAAGAATAAATTCACTATAATCTGAAAATGAATAATTACCATTCAGGTCAATTGTACCATTGTCATGTTCAAGTGAAAACGAACTAATTTGAAAATCATCGTTTGAATAATAGCAGATAATCTTTTCACTGTTACGTAGATCAAACTGGTTATATTTTGTTAATAGATCATCTAGCATAATAGAAACTTTATTACCTGTTAAATCAATTTTTCCCCGTGTGCTAAATGTTATAAAGTCTTGATATAAAAGATTGAGATTGATATCCGCCAAACCTTGATTCATATTAAACTGAAAATCGAGATCGCGAATTTCGCTGCCAAGGAAAATTCTTCTGGCGGTTAAATCAACATTAGCAGAAAAATCTTCGAAAGAGGTTTGAGATACTTCATCCTCAATAGTCATATTAAGATCAAAATCAGATAAATAAAACAGTTCGGAACCATCCCAGAATTTTAATTGATTTATTTTAGTTTCCAGATTCATTGAGATTGAATCCTGTGAAACGAAAAACTTTCCTGTCAGTTCACCATCAACATCAATTTCTGAATCACCTAATAACAATGACAGTAATTCAAAATCCTTAAACTCCAGCAGATAATTAATTTTAAATTCTTTATTAGCAATTATATTTTGGAACTCATATTCATCTAACAGCAGGTTTGTGCTAACTAAATTATCATCAAAAAATTGCGGCGGTTGAATTGCATCGATTTTTCTTTCAATTGTTGATGCAATAAGCTTTGCTTCAAATCCAATAGTTTCAATTAGATCGACAACAGTAAATTTTCCTGTAATTGTTACATCTGCTAAATCAGAAATAATATTTAAAACTCGTTCGCTCTTTCCACTTCGTATATCTACAATTATGCTTGTGCTGTCAATTGCTAGTCCATTCAAATTTGAACTATCAATTTGAATGACAGTAAATAAATTAAGATTGTCGAGGTCGAAGTTTTCGCCATCGCCAAGCAGTTTTATATTTATATCTGTTCCAAAATCAGTATCTGAAGCAAAATCGCGTATATCAAATCCATTCAACTTAACATCAAATGTGTAACTCGTAGTTTCTTCATTAGTGAAATTAAAACTAGTATTTAACATTCCACTTGATTGCTTAGAATTAAAATTAATTTTTGAGCTAATTATTCCTTTTTCACCGGTTGTTTCAAGATTAAGTTCATTAAAAAATTCCTTGCCAATTGAAGATTTTGTTAAATTAAAATTTAGATTTGTTGTAAGTGTAGAAGGTGAAAACCCACTGCCCGTTACATTTCCTGATGAATTTAATTTTGTTTGAATGCCAATTATTGGAAATAAGTCTAAATTTTTTGTTCTGATTTCTCCATCATAAATAATGTCCCTACCTCTTAAATCCATTGTAAGCAAACTGCTAACAAATCCTTTTTCAGTTGCTAATCCAAAGCCAGCATTGAAAGCAAGGGGCTTACCTTTAAAGTAAAGTGAGTCAAAATTTAAAGTGCCGTAATCTTTGTAAAGTGGAATTCCTAATGAGGGAAGCAAGTTGGTAATATTGTCCTGTTCAACA
>CBDUAV010000061.1:0-18394 GCA_965365225.1 uncultured Ignavibacteria bacterium
AAAATGTTGGATATTGAGATTCCCAGACGCGCAGAGATTGTCAGGGTTATCGTTTGTGAATTGCAAAGAATTGCCTCCCACCTGGTTTTCTTTGGGACCTATGGGATTGATTTGGGAGCGTTTACTCCCTTTCTTTACGCCTTTGATGCCAGGGAAAAAATTCTACGTCTCTTCGAAGAGCTTTCCGGTTCCAGGCTCCTCTATAACTATATTTGGATTGGTGGGGTTTGGAATGATATCAAACTTTCACAACTGGGAAGAATTGAAAAATTTTTAGATGAATCATATCGGGTTCATTATCAGGCAGCAAACTCCTATGGAATTTCAAAAAATTTAATTCAGCCTGAAAATGAATTTCAGAATTTTTTTTTAAAGATGAGTAAGTATTCTGGCTTTGAATTTTGGGGTGCATATTTTAATAGTAAGTTAGTTGCATTTGCCACTTGTTTAGTTTTAGATAATGCTGTATTGCTGACTAATACTAGGTCAGATCCAAATTACCATAAACATCGCCCTAACAATGCATTAATTTATAAGCTTACCCATTATTATTTAAAGGATCGAAATGTTACTTATATTACTAACGGACCCCGCACTTTATTGCATCAAACATCAATCAATAGTTTTTTAATTAAAATGGGCTACCGGAAAATATATGGCAGATTAAACCTTGTGCTTTCTAAAAAAGCTAACTTATTGATTTTATTAGGTGTTAGTAAGTGGGGCAAATATCTTGATTTTATTGAACGATTTCTTCCAAATCAATGGGCTAGCTTAAATGGTTTTCTGAAAATACATTCCATCAGTAAATCGTTTTATAATGATTATTAAATTCTTATTATCTTTAATTAAGAAATTCTTTTACGAATCGAACACTTATTCGATATACACATATATCCATCAAGATGCTCCTGAACCTCCTATTCCTTCAGATGTAGAAATTTTCAATAAATATTCTGATATACCATATACTATCAGAGAAAATGTACTTAAATATCACTTAATAAATCCTTTGTATTATAGAATAAAATCAGGTTTAGCTACCCTATTAACTATTATGAACAATAGTGAATTAATTGCTTATGGGTGGATTCAAAAATGTAAACTATTTAAAAAAAATTGGTTGGGTAGCTAATAATGAAGCAATTATGCTGGGACCTTATTGGACTAATCCTGACTATAGAGGTAAGGGTTATTACGGTTATTTATTAAGGAAGAGCATACTTTTATCCAAAAATAAAGTTAGCCTTATTATTTATACAGATAAATCTAACTTAGCTTCTAGAAAGGGTATTTAAAAAGAAGGTTTTAGTCATTTCGGTGACTTTAAATTGTCTTTGTGCTGCGGCATTTTACGAAACGCTATGCCGAATAATATATAAATCTGAAAAGAACATAATATTTAAATGGTTTAATAATCTTTGACGAAATATTTGATTTTTGTTATCTTTACTTTCATTTTTTCGGGCAGATAGCTCAGTCGGTAGAGCAATGGACTGAAAATCCATGTGTCGGCGGTTCAATTCCGTCTCTGCCCACCCTAAGGCACCTATACCGACGGTGCCTTTTTTATTTACCTATTATATTTAATGTTTCATTAGAATCGATTCTAAATCTAATTGAATAATTTATTTCACATAAATATATTCGGATCATAATAATAAAGGATTTAAATGAAACCAAATGCATTACTTAATACTTCATTTCCAAACTTAAAATTATTTGCAAAAGGTAAAGTAAGAGATATTTACGAAGTTGGTGATTATCTTCTGCTTGTATCTACTGATAGAATCTCCGCGTTCGATGTAATTATGAATCAAGGAATTCCATACAAGGGTATGGTTCTCACAAAAATTTCTGAATTCTGGTTCAATTACACCAAGGATATAATTCCCAACCATATGATTACAACTAATGTTGAAGAATATCCTTTAGAATGTAAAGAATACGCTGATGATTTACATGGAAGATCTATGCTGGTAAAAAAAGCGATAGTTATACCTATAGAATGTATTGTTAGAGGTTATATTTCAGGCTCAGGTTGGAAAGACTATAAAAATACCGGTGCAATTTCCGGTATAGCTTTACAAAAAGGATTGCAGGAATCGGAAAAATTTAATGAACCGATTTTTACGCCTTCCACTAAAGCCGAAATCGGCGATCACGATGAAAATATTTCCGCTGCAGAGGCAATCCAGCTGACAGACCAGAGCACCTTTGAAGTCGTTAAGAAAGCAACAATAAGCATTTATAAAAAAGTATCTGAGTATGCACTTACAAAAGGAATTATAATCGCTGATACTAAATTTGAGTTCGGTAGAGCAAATGGTAATATAATTTTGGTTGACGAAGTTCTCACTCCGGATTCATCCAGGTTTTGGCCGTTTGATAAATATGAAAAGGGTAGAGGACAGGAAAGTTACGATAAGCAGTTTGTTCGTGATTATCTTCTTTCAATTAATTTTAATAAGCAGCCACCACCACCGCCATTGCCGGAGGATATTATTAGGAAAACCAGTGAAAAATATTTAGATATTTACGAAAAATTAACCGGTCAAAGTTTAATCTAAATAATTATTGATACTTACTTTTGAAAGTTCTCTTGTAATTTCATATTCTTACAATTACAAGTTTCTTTTTTATCAATAAATATTTAAATGACACTTCCAAATCAACTGACGATTTTAAGGATAATACTCTCACCATTATTCCTGTATTTTTTTCTTTCTGGAGAGATTTGGATGAAACAGGTGTCAATAGTAATTTATATAGTAGCTGCTTTATCTGACTGGTACGATGGCTGGCTGGCAAGAAAATTTAATTACATAACCAGTTGGGGAAAATTCTGGGATCCGCTTGCCGATAAGATCCTTACTTCTTTTGCGTTTATTTCATTTGCAATAGTTGATTTAATTCCTTTGTGGATGGTACTAATTATTGTTGGAAGGGATTTGCTGGTAACTTTACTCAGGGTTTATGCAGATGCAAAAAATTTTATGTTTTCAACAAGCTACTATGCAAAATGGAAGACCATGCTTCAAATGATTTTTCTCTACTACTTATTAATTCTTTATGTTGCCAAATCGACACCGGAAATTTTTATTCGTTATGAGCATATAATTACAAATCTCCTGAACGAAAATCTTATTTATAGTGTAGCTCTGTTGGTTACTTTAATTACTCTTCATTCGGGCTATCTGTATATAAAAAAAAATTGGGCTATAGTAAAAAGGTTATTAAAAATTGCAGATTAATTTTTTAGAGAAATTAATTGGCTCCGGATTATATTCAGGTTATTCACCTGTTGCGTCGGGAACAGCTGCAAGCATGGTTGCACTGCTTATCTATTTTATTCCCGGTTTCGAGCAGCTTTATATAATAGTACCGGTTTCAATTTTATTTTTATTATATGGGATTCCTATTGGGACTAAATTTGAAAAAATATATGGTAAAGATCCTAAAGAATGCACTATTGATGAATTTGTCGGAATGTGGATATCACTAATTGCCCTGCCTAAAACAATAGGAATAGCACTTACTGCATTCTTTGTTTGGCGGATTTTGGATATTATAAAGCCACCTCCAGCCAGAAAACTGGAGAAAATAAATGGTGGATTTGGAATAATGATTGATGATGTCGTATCTGCAATTTATACTCTAATAATAATGTACGTAGTAGTATATTTGGTGGGTAAATTTTAATCATTTTAAAGATTGGAATGCAAGCTTATATAATTACAATTGGCGACGAAATCTTACTTGGGCATACGCTAAATACTAATGCTGCATACATTGGTGAATGTTTAAGTGATTTGAACATCTCTGTGCAAAAAATATCCGTTGTGGGTGATGATGAAAATGCAATTTTATATGAATTTCAATTAGCCTGGGAAAATTATGATCTTGTTTTTGTTACTGGCGGATTAGGTCCTACACATGATGATGTTACTCGAAAATGTGTTGTAAACTTTTTTAATTCCGAATTAGTAGAAAATGAGAATGTTCTTGAAGACATTAAATCTCTTTTTGAAAAAAAGAAAAGAAAACTCACAGAGATAAATATCAATCAGGCTAAAGTGCCAAAAGTTGCGGAAGTAATCCGGAACCAATTTGGTACAGCTCCGGGATTATGGATTGAAAAAGAAAATAAACTTTTTGTTGTTATGCCTGGTGTCCCTTACGAAATGAAAGGAATGATGCAGTCTGCAGTGATAAACAGACTTGAAGAATTTAAAGGCGAGGAGAAAGTATTTTTAGAAAGAAAAATTTTATTGACAACTGGTATTCCTGAGTCATTACTTTACGAACGGTTAGGAAATTTAGATGAATTACTTCAGGGTGCAAAACTTGCGTTTCTTCCAAATCAATTTGGAGTTAAATTAAGACTAACTGTCGAAGAAGCAGATAAGGAATCAGCAAAAAATAAACTTTCCGAGACAGAACAAAAAATCCGTACTAAAGTTGGAAGATATATATACGGCAGTGATAATCAATTACTTGAGGAAGTTATTGGTAAACTTCTTTCAGACAGGGAATTTAAAATAGCTGTTGCTGAGTCATGCACAGGTGGATTAATTGGGAGTATGCTGACAAACGTTAGCGGCAGCAGTAATTATTTCGAACGTGGAATAATCAGTTACAGTAACGCATCGAAAGTAGAAATATTAAAAGTAAACGAAGACACAATCGCTGAGCTTGGTGCAGTTAGCAGGGAAGTAGCTATGCAGATGGCGGAAGGTGTTAAATCTACCAGCGGTGCTGACATTGGTCTCGCTACGACAGGTATAATGGGTCCGACAGGAGCAACAACTGAAAAACCTGTAGGTCTGGTTTACATTGGATATTGTGATGAAAAAGTCTGCACGGCACGAAAATTTACATTTGGCAACGATAGAATCCTAAACAAGGAACAAACTGCACAGGCTGCTTTAGATTTTGTGCGGAGGCAGCTTCTTGGTATTTCCACCGATGATTAGGCTTTTTGTTTCACTAAAAATTCCTGATGAAGTTTTAGACAGAGTATTGGAAGAAATTCACAATGCCGCTGAGCATCCATTAAAATTCAAGTGGGAGACTAAAGATAAAATTCATTTAACTCTAAAATTCATTGGAGAGGTTGAAGAAAAATTAGTCGAGCCTATTTCCAGTGAACTTGAATTTGTTGAAAATTATTCTGCGTTTAAATGTTCAATTTCCAGATTCGGATTTTTCTATAGAAACCATGAACCAAAAATCCTTTGGTCTGACATTGAGTTAGAGGGATCGTTTACTCCAATTGTTGATGAATTGAACAATAGAATGGAAAAATTTGGAATTGATTCAGAGAAAAGAAAATTTAAGGCTCATTTAACTCTGCTTAGAATTAAACAGGAAGTCACGGAAAATTTTATACAGAGAATAAAATCTTACGAGTTTGAAAAAATTAATTTTACTGCCAATAAAATAGCTCTGGTGCAAAGCCAATTATCAATAGAGGGTGCCAGATATCAAGATTTAAAAACTTATGAATTAAATTGACGGAGGGATAATGCCAACTGAAAAAGAACAAAAAATGAAAATAATAGAAGATGCAATTACTAGCATAGAAAAAACTTACGGAAAAGGTTCGATTATGAAACTGGGCGATGGCGTTATTCATGATATTGAAGCCATTCCTACGGGAGCACTCTCCTTGGATTTTGCACTCGGTATAGGCGGATTTCCAAGAGGAAGAGTTACTGAAGTTTACGGACCTGAATCAAGTGGTAAAACAACACTTTGTCTGCACGTAATTGCAGAAGCACAAAAAATGGGCGGGCTAGCTGCGTTTATAGATGCTGAGCACGCACTTGATGTTAATTATGCAAAAAGGCTTGGTGTCGATACAGCTAATCTGCTTATTTCACAACCGGATTTCGGTGAGCAGGCATTAGAAATTACAGATACATTGGTTCGCAGCAATGCTCTCGATGTAATTGTTATTGATTCAGTTGCTGCATTGGTTCCGCGATCTGAAATTGAAGGTGAAATGGGTGATGCTACAATGGCAGTGCAGGCAAGATTGATGTCTCAGGCATTGCGTAAATTAACCGCTGCAATTTCAAAATCAAAAACCTCGGTAATTTTTGTTAATCAGCTGCGCAGTAAAATTGGTGTCATGTTCGGTAATCCTGAAACTACAACCGGTGGAAATGCTTTAAAATTCTATGCTTCGCTTAGAATCGATATAAGAAGAATTGCTGCTATTAAAGATGGCGAAAATGTAATAGGTAACAGAACCAAGGTTAAAATTGTTAAAAGCAAAGTTGCACCTCCTTTTAAACAAGTAGAATTCGATATTCTTTATAATGAAGGCATAAGCAAAACCGGCGATCTGATTGATTTGGGTGTTGATCAGGGCATTATTAAAAAAAGTGGTGCATGGTTTACCTATGAAGACGAGAGGTTCCAGGGAAGGGAAGGATTCCGGCAGAAACTTATTGAAATGGCTGATATGAGAAGCAAGCTTGAAAAGGAAGTTCGCACAAAGTTGGGGATGATTAAAAATGGTGAAGATAAAAAAGAAGAAGTGGAAGAGAAGCAAAAAACAGTCAATAAAAAATCTAAGTAAGTTCAAATACTCTTCATACTTATAGATTAAAATCGACGGGTCATTCTAAGGAGTCCGGCAACTGCTGGCTGATGAAAAATCTCAGTTTCAATTTAAGCGATTCTTCTCCCGGCTAAAGTCGGGTTCAGAATGACTGATTGTGAATCTAGCTGGGAAGTCACGGTCCAAACCATGACTTAATTGATAACGGTATTTCAGTCACGAAATGGTTCGTGACAGGCTTGGAAAAAAATGCTAATCAGCAGAATTGTAAAAAAAGGTAAGAGCGATGTAACAATACATTTTGATGATGACACAAAACTGTTTTTAGCAGTTGAAGTATTTTTAAAAAGTGGTCTTAAAAAAAATGATGAAATTTCTGTCGACCACTTTTCCTTTTTAATTGAAGAGAATAAAAAATTTCACATTAAGCAGAGAGCTTTCCGCTTGCTAGGAAGACGGCAACATTCAATCGTTGAACTTAAACAAAAACTGTGGAATAAAGATTACGATAAAAAACTGATCGATGAAGTTATTGAACAGCTAATTGATGGTAATTATTTGGATGATAAAGAATTTGCCAGTGTATTTGTTGAAGAGAAATTGAAAGCAAAAAAATGGAGTAGGCAAAGACTGAAGGGAGAACTGATTAAGAAAGGAATTAAACAGGATATTATCTCCTTTGTGCTTAATCATCGAGTATCTGCCCAAGATAACTTTGATAATGCACTTACAGTTGCAAAAAAGAAATACGACTCACTCAAGAAAAGAAACCTTGAGCAAAAGGAAATAAAAAACAAGCTGTCAACTTTTCTTCTCTCACGAGGTTTTGATTATGAAACAATTAAAGAGGTTTGTGATAAGATAACAAAGAAATAAAGACCAAGAAATCATTTTTTGCTAAAATTATTTTCTCCCCATTTTCTTAATAAGCTTTGCAACTTGGGGTATATCAATTTTTTTTGCTGCATCTTCAACTGAGAACCATTTTCTCTTTCTTAGATTCCTTTCGGGATAATCTTTATAAACTCTTGAGACTTTAAGGGAGTAAACTTTTATTCTAATATCGCCGCCGTATTTTTTTATTTTATAGTAGCCAAGTGCGCGGGTTGAATTGCTTCCTCTTACGCCTGCTTCTTCAAAAGCTTCTTTTTTAGCAGATTGAAACGGTGTAAGATGATATTCAATAAAACCTTTTGGAATGATCCACCTTTTCTTCCTGATGGATGTAACTAATAATATTTCTTTTCTGCTGTTTTTGTTTCTGTACGGTATGACTCCAGATTGCTCAAAGTGATATTTTTTCTTCAAACAAAAAATCCTTGTATATAATTAAATTAAAAGAATTAATCCCGATTGCTTAAATTTCGATAAGTAAAGATAAATTACGTGACAAATAACAACAAATTTCTTTTTCTCCTTTATGAAAATTTTGAATGATCATTCCTTACAGGATTTAAATACTTTTAAAATTAATGTTAAGGCAAAATTCTTTGCGGAAATATTTTCAGTTGAAAAATCGCAGGAGCTGCTTGCAGATAAAAATTTAGAGAAGGAAAAGAAATTTGTATTGGGTGGAGGAAGCAATATTCTCTTTACAAAGAACTTTAACGGACTTGTAATAAAAAATTCTATTCCTGGAATAAAAGTGATTGAAGATAATATTGATTCTGTATTAATTGAAGCAGGTGCAGGTGTCAACTGGGATGATTTGGTTAAATTTTGTGTGGATAAGAATTACGGTGGAATAGAAAACTTATCCTTTATCCCCGGCACTGTGGGAGCTGCGCCTATTCAAAACATAGGAGCATATGGACAGGAACTGACTGAAACTTTTCAATCGTTGGAAGCTGTATCTATCAGTTCACTTAAATTTAAGACTTTTGTAAAAGATGAATGTAAGTTTGCCTATCGCTACAGCATTTTCAAAGAAGAATTAAAAAATCAATTTATTATTACTTCAATTAAATTAAAGCTTAAAAAAAATCCTTTGGTTAAATCAGATTACGGAGATATCAGAACATCTTTAGAAAAATCAAAAATTATTGAGCCCACTATTGCTGATGTTAGAAAAACTATAATTCAGATAAGAAAGGATAAATTGCCTGACCAGCTTGTCATTGGAAATGCCGGGAGTTTTTTCAAAAATCCAATTGTAGATAATAAACGATTTGAAATTATTAAAGTTGAGAATAATGATGTTGTCGCTTTCAAAGTAGATGAAAATTCAGTTAAAATTGCTGCCGGGTGGTTAATTGAAAAATGCGGATGGAAAGGGAAACGTGTTGGCAACGTTGGAACATATCTCAAACATTCATTAATAATTGTTAATCACGATGACGCAACCGGAGCTGAAGTTCTTGAATTTGCTATGCGAATTAAAGAAGAGGTAGAGTCTAAATTTGGGATTATACTGGAAGAAGAAGTAAACATCATTTAAAGTCTTAAATGGTGTTACATCCAAGCGAATTGCTAATTTAATTGTATTTCTAAACGATAATAATTAACTTTTATCAAAAATCTTTTAAGTAAAGTAAACGGGTAATAAATATGATGAACCAGAAAGAAGATAATCAGGGACTTTCTGCCTATGAAAAAGCTGCCGGTGAAGGTATTGACCCGCGCTGCATTCCTCAAAAATTGGATGGACCCGTACCTGAGCATGATGATATAGTTTATCCTGATTATCCTGACTCCGACCAGGGAAGCTGGAAATATTTGTATGAAAGACAGATGAAGTTTTTACCCGGAAGAGCATGCAATGAATATTTGGAGGGAACTGAATTACTGAATCTTACTTCGGACAAAATCCCATACTTAAAAGACCTAAGTCATATCTTCTTCAACGCCACCGGCTGGAAAGTAGCACGTGTGCCCGGTTTGATACACGAACAAAATTTTTTCGAAATGCTGCGACGAAGGGTTTTTCCTTCCACAGATTATATTCGTGGAAAAAATGAACTCGATTATACTCCGGCACCTGATCTGTTTCATGATATTTTCGGTCATATGCCACTACTCACAAACAAAAATTTTGCATCCTTTTACCAAAAGTTTGGTGCAGCTGCGATGAATGCTAAAGGAAAAGACAGAACGAAGCTTGAGACTTTTCACTGGTTTACAGTTGAGTTTGGATTAATAAAAAATCCTGAAGGAATGAGAATTTACGGTGCGGGAATTCTTTCATCACACCAGGAAGTGCAGCATTCGTTATCAGACCAGGTTGAAGTTATTCCGTTTGAACCTGAGAGAATTGTTGAACAGGAATATGATGTCTGGCATTTACAACCAATCCTATTTGCAATCGACTCATTTGAACAGTTGGAGAAGGGATTTAATGAATGGACTAAAAAGATTGGTTTGTTAAATTAGATTTCAGACCCACTTTTTTCTTTACCTTATCAACTCTCATTGAACTATTTACTTCATTTTTATGTTTTTATTGAAAATTGGACAAACAATAAAATCATTCTTAATTTTGCCATACGATGTATTTATTAGTTAACTACTAAGTTTAGAATGGTTTTATAGATCAGAATGAAACTTCATAAAGATGCACTGAATTATAATTATGATGGAATAATTCACATTGATAGATGGAGCAGCGTTTATTATCAATTAAAGGAAACACTTTCACTTAAACCTGAGTCAGTTTTAGAAATCGGACCTGGACCGGGGGTCTTTAAAAGGGAATTAGAAAGAGCGGGTGGAATAAATTATTTAAGCGTTGATATAGCAAAAGAACCTAAACCTGATGTAATTGGAAATGTTACTGGTTTGCCATTTACTGATTCATCAATAGATGTAGTCTGTGCATTTCAGATCCTGGAACATTTACAATGGACTAGTTTTGAACCGGCGGTTAAAAATCTTGCCACGATTTGTAAGAGGGCTGTTGTCATTAGTTTGCCACATTACGGAGCAAACTTCAAATTTTTGTTAAAAGTGCCTATTTTGAACCAGCTCAATTTTGCTTTAAAACTACCTTCTAATAAGGCACATAATTACGATGGCGAACATTATTGGGAGATTGGTAAGAAAGGATACAGTTTAAAAACCATTTGCAATGTTTTTAATAGATATTTTACAATAGATAAAGAGTTCATTCCGTTTGAAAATCGTTATCATCACTTTTTTGTATTGAGGAAAAAATGAAAGACACTTTAAAACCAGGTGTTAAAGCACCTTCCTTTAAATTGAAAAATCAAGATGGAAAAACCATATCATTGAATGATTTAAAGGAAAAAAATATCATACTGTATTTCTATCCCAAGGATAATACATCAGGATGCACAAAGGAAGCTTGCAACTTTCGGGATGAATTTCCAAAGTTTGGTAAATTAAATGCGGTAATTTTAGGTGTAAGTCCCGATTCTGTAGAATCACATCTGAAATTTAAAAATAAATACAAACTACCTTTTGATCTGTTGAGTGATGAAAAGAAAGAGGTACTGAAAAAATACGATGTTTGGAAAGAGAAAAATATGTACGGAAGAAAATATATGGGTGTAGAAAGAACAACGGTTATAATTGATGGAAAAGGAAAGATTTCAAAAATCTTCCCGAAGGTTAAGGTTGATAAACATAATGCTGAAGTAATGGAGGCTTTGAAGGAATTATAATGGGAAAAGTAGTCTATATAACAAGACGCGAAACTTTTGCAGCTGCTCATCGTTTATTTAAGCCTGAACTGAGTGATGAAGAAAATTTTAAAATGTTTGGTAAATGCAGCAATCCAAATTGGCACGGACATAATTATACTTTAGAGGTTACCGTCGCGGGTGAAACTGATCCGGAAACTGGATTTGTTTTAGATATCAAGAAGTTAAAAGAAATAATCAAGAAATACGTTACTGATAAAGTTGATCACAAAAATCTTAACTTGGATACCGATTTTATGAAAGGATTGATCCCAACTTCCGAAAACATTACCACGGCAATCTGGAATGAGCTGGAGGATAAAATTCCCGGCGGAAAATTATATTCGATAAAGCTCTACGAAACTGAAAACAATTATTTTGAATATAAAGGAGAATAAGCTTTGGATAAGCAAAAAATGGAAAGTCTGGTCTCGGATTTTCTTGAACAACTCGAAGAGGATCCCAAAAGAGAGGGATTGCTGGATACACCTCGAAGAGTTGCAGAAGCATACGAATTCCTGACCTCAGGATATCATAAGGATATAAAAGATGTTATGAACAATGCCCTGTTTAATGAGAAGTATGATGAAATGGTGCTGGTAAAAAATATAGATTTTTACAGTTTATGCGAGCATCATATGCTGCCTTTTTATGGAAAAGTCCATGTTGCTTACATTCCCAACGGGAAAATTATTGGCTTAAGTAAAATTCCCAGAATTGTTGAAGTCTTTGCCCGAAGACTTCAGGTGCAGGAGAGAATGACACAGCAAATTGCCGATACACTTGAAGAATATTTACAACCGACCGGTGTTGCAGTAGTTGTTGAAGCATTCCATATGTGTATGATGATGCGTGGAGTTGAGAAACAAAATTCTTCGGCAACAACTAGTGCTGTGCATGGCGACTTTAAAGAAGATGCCCGCACACGTACAGAATTTCTTGATCTTATATCTCATAAAATTGTGTAATTAAATGGAAGAAAAACCTGGAATATGGATAACCGGTGCAAGCTCCGGAATTGGTAAAGCAATTGCAACTGAATTTGCAAAAATCGGTTGTAATGTTTTTGTCTCTGCAAGAAGAGCAAACGAATTAGAAAGGCTAAAGGATGAACTAGATGAATATGAAGAGAACATTCATATATTTCCCTGTAATGTTGCATCTTCTGCAAATGTGGAACAAACCTGTAAAAAAATTAACTCGGAATTTAAGTTAGATTGCCTGATAAATAACGCCGGTGTTACTTCCTTTAAAGCTGCTGAGGATAATTCAGTAAATGAAATTAACGATATAATAAATACAAACCTTTTAGGTTCGCTTTACACTATTAAATCGGTTCTGCCTGTTTTCAAAAAAGCACAATCAGGTGCAATAATTAATGTCCTTTCTGTAGTCGTAGATAAAATTTTTACCAATAGTTCATTGTATTCCGCATCCAAAATGGGACTCTGGGGCTATTCCAAGGTTCTTAGAGAAGAAGTGCGTAAGTACAGTATAAAAGTTGTGAATATTATTCCCGGCGCAACCGAAACACCTATCTGGTCTCAGAGTGCAAGAAAAGAACACGGTGAAAAAATGATGCAGCCTGAAAGCATTGCAAGAGTTGTAGTCTCGTCTTTTTTACAGAAAGATAATTTAGTTACCGAAGAGATTGTGCTACGACCATTAACCGGAGATTTAAATTAAAAAAAGCCGGCTTAAAACCGGCTGTATGTAGAGAAAGGTATTTAGAATTTAATTAGTCAATTCTTGGTTTATTCCTGTGCTGCCTGTAATTACCATTGTGACCTTGATATTTTTTCTTAAAGTCATTCCATTTTGCTTTTTGCGCAGGATCCAGTAATTCATAAACATCCATTTGATGATTTGCTCTTGCCAGCTGTATTCTATTTTTAATCTCACTTAGCTCTTTTATCTTTCCTATATAATCTTCTCTTGTATAATCACCTTTATTTTTCAACTCCTGGAGTTCGATTTCCTTTTTCTCGAGCTCCGCTCTGAAATCTATCATTTGCTTTTGATGGTTAATTCTTAAGCCTTCAATTTTGGTTTCCTGCTCATCTGTTAAATTAAGTTTTTCGTGAATCCTGTCCCTATCTCGGTCTCTTTTACCATCTCTATCACCGTAGCCATTTCCGTATCCGTAACCCTGACCCAAAGTGTTAAATGCAGATAGGGCAAAAAATCCCGCAATCATTATTACAATTAAATTCTTCATAATATTTGCTCCTTTAGTATTTTTATTGTTGTTTATTTCAGTTTTCAGACAATTGGACAAGTAGTGAGGAAGTTTGGTTTAAAGAACTAAATTTAAACCATCAGAACGAATTAGTTGTCAAATAAATTAGCGATAAATAATTACTATATGCAGAATAATTCAGATGATTATGAACTGGTTCGTAGATTTCTTTCAGGTGATGAGCAGGCATTTAACAAATTAGCAGTTCGTTATCAGACAAGAATTTACTGGCATGCCCGCAGAATGGTTGGCAGTCATGATGATGCAGATGAAATTGTGCAGGAAGTATTAATGGTTATTTATAAAAAATTAAACACTTTTAATTTTCAATCATCTGTTTATACGTGGATATACAAAATAACATCAACAAGGTGCTTGAATCTGATAACTAAAAACAAAGTGAAAAGAATTATATCCTTCAATAGTGATAAGTATAGTGAAAGTTCCTTTAGTGATGATGTAATTTTAAATTTTGAGCAAAAAGAAAAATTTTATAAAATGGAAAATTATTTGCAGAAGCTGCCCTCAAAACAGCGTGAAGTTTTTATACTCAGAAATTATGATGATTTGTCCTACCAGGAAATTTCTGAAATAACTGGTAAAAGCATTGGAGCGCTGAAAGCAAATTATTTTCATGCATTTAAAAAAATAAAAGATCATATGGAAGAAGATGAATAAAGAAGAAACTATTATAAAATATTTAGATAGTCAATTATCTGCTGAGGAAAAACTTAATTTTGAAAAGCAGCTTTCAGAATCTGCTGAATTGAAAATTGAATTAAGAAAATACGCAGATATTTATGCGCAGATAGACGAACTCAAAGAAATTGAATCAAATCAGCTGTATTTCAATTCCATACTTCCACGGTTTCAGCAGAAGCGAGAAGCTCAAAGTAGTGTATTTATTTTCAAAAATGTTGGATATGCATTTTCTTTACTTATTATGTTTATAATTTCATTTACCGTGTTTAACCTATTTTATTCTGAAAATGAATCAGCTAACCTTATTAAATTTACCGAATCACTTACCACGGATGAGAAAATTGAATTGCTAAGTACATTAAACGGTGAAACTACGACTGAGTATTTAAATAAATTCTATACTGATTTTTACGATAGCAGTATTGAAACAAGTCTTGCAGATATATCGGATAAAAATCAAATTGCTGTTTCTTATAATCTGGATGTAAATAATATTGAAGAAATAGTTACCGCTGAAGAATTTGAAAATATTTACAATGAATTATTAAGCATGAATATTTTTAACGAGGAAAAATTATGAAAATCATTTATTTAACAGCTCTTATTTCGTTTGCTTTTCTTATTTCAATATTTCCTCAAAAGAAATTCGGTCGGGATGGTGAAATGAGAGAAAGAATGGCTCAATTAGAGAAGATAAAGCTGATTGAGGTGATGAACATGGATGAAGAAACCACGCTTCGTTTTTTTTCACGTCGAGCTGAATTTGTAAAGCAGCATGATGAAATGCGGGATAATATTGATGGAAAAATTGACCAGCTGGAAGCTACACTAAAAAGCGCCAGAATGGTAACCGATTCAGAGCTTCAGTCTATGATAAATGAGATATTAGAACTTCATATGGCGTTTGAGAATAAACGTGCTGAGTTTGTAAGGTCTTTGGATGACATTCTTTCAACAGATCAGATAGCCCGCTATGTCGTTTTTGAGAAGCGATTTAAAGATGAGCTGAGAAGACTGTTACTGCATGACAGGAAACCGAGGAAAAAGGAATAGTTAACTATTCATCTGGGGGGGGAAAATTCATGTCCATTCTTTGTGTTGATTTTCAAAACCGTTGGGACTATTTTTAGCCTTCAATTTTGCGGAAGTGGTGGAATTTGGTAGACACGCTATCTTGAGGGGGTAGTGCCTTAATTGGCGTGCGGGTTCAAGTCCCGCCTTCCGCACCAAACTCAAATTCATTAAAGAAAAGAGGTTCATAATTATGAAGCAAAAATTGATTTTTTCAGCCGTACTGATTTTCCTTTTTGGTTCAGTACTCCTGTTTGGCCAGGAAATGAATATTGAAGCAGGAAAACTATATAATGAAGGTAACAGCTTGTTAAAAGCTGGCAACTTTCAAGGCGCAATTGCTAACTATGATAAAGCGCTTGCTATTGAAAAAGATTACAGGATTTATTATCAAAAAGGTGTAGCACAGAAAAAATCAAGAGATTTGGAAGGTGCAAAAAATTCTTTCGAAGAATGCCTAAAGTTAAATAGCAATTTTGAAGGGGGATACAATGCATTAGGCGGGGTTTATTTTTCGATGGGTAACTATTTAGAGGCAATTAATAACTTTGGAAAAGTTCTTTCTTCTACTAAAAAAGAAAGTGTCAAAAAGAAAGTAAAGAAAAATATCTCATTAGCTTATGCTAAATTAGGCAGTATCGAAGTTTCTAATGGTAATTCTCAAAAAGCAATAGAATATTTAACTAAAGCTGTCGAGAACAATAATTATGATGCCGCTTATCTTTCACTTGCCAAATTGTATTCAGAATTAGGCGATTGGGACAAATCTATTAATGCCTCCGAGAAAGCATTAAAGCACCGTTCTAAAATTAGCAGCGGCGGACCCCATTATTATATGGGTGTATCCTATAAAGGAAAAGGCGATATGGTAAAGGCAAAAGAAATGTTCGAGAAAGCTAAGAGCGATGCTACCTATAGAAAAACCGCTGAATATGAATTGAGTTTGATAAACTAAAGATCCGGAATAATTAAAAAACCCTCACAATATGAGGGTTTTTTTATGTATATGATTATAAAAAGTTAAACATTATAAATGCATCTAATGTTACTGCACTAACTGTATCCTCGCCATCATCTTTTCCAATTAAATTTAGAAGTTTATAACTCAGGTAAAGATCAATATTAACCATCGGCACAATTGAAACTTCTGCCCCCAAACCAACACCACCGCCAAATCTTGTATTATTTGATTCAGGGATTTCATTGTCATTTATTTTAAGTTTGCCAAAGCTACTCATTGCAATATCCAGGGCTAAATAAGGATCTATTCCTGCAGGAATCGGTAGAAAATTGTATTGCGCTCCAACACCAACTTCAAAAATCGATTGACTATTTTCGCGATTGACGGCACTTATATTTGAACTTTTACTTAAGGTTTCTACTACATCACCACTTCCGGAAAGTGAGTGATAGAGTAAGTATGCTCTCGGAGTAATAGGAACGAGGGGCAAATCAACTTTTACTACCAATCCTAAATTCCAATTCGTAGAAAAGCCAAGTCCGCCTTCCGAAACATCTCTTGTAACTGCATCCGGTGCTACAACTTGTGTTAATCCACCTCCAACGCCGAGTTTAAATAGCTGAGCCTGCCCAACTGATGGGATAAGAAGTAAAATCAAAATCGAAAAAATAATTGAATTGCAAAGTTTCATATTTGCTCCTTTATTGTTATTGTGTTAAGTATTACATGATCAATTGAAATTTTTAGTTTAATTTTTCCTATATCTAATCATCAGTATATTTAAGAGAAACTATAGATTTCTAATAATCCTCTTTAAGTGATTTAATGTATTTTATTATTTATCTTGACTTTATGTAAATCTAAATTTAATATTTGACTAGTAATTATACTTATTTTTTACTTTTTATGCCAATTTACTGTTTGAAACTGAAACAAATTCCAATTCGTCCGAATTAAATATGATGAGAATTAAAGGATGAAATCGATTTTTATCATTTCCGCGCTGCTTTTTCAGTTCCTTATTTGCAGCACCTTAGCCCAGAGTGTTGCAGATAAGTTTAGTTCCGGGATGGATGCTTATCAATTAAAACTATACGCTGAGGCTAACAGAATTTTTGAAGGGATAATTGTTAACTATGGAATTGAGGATGAGCTTTACGCATCTGCAAGATATTATTCTGCTGAATCGCTATTAAAACTTGGGAAGAAAGAAGAAGCTACTACTGGTTTTGAGTTTATATCAAATAATATTATCTGGTCTTACTTCAGGGAAGAATCACTTTTTAATCTTGGAATAATTTATTTTGATGCCGGAAAATACTTTCTGAGCAGAAAGAATCTGGTACTATTGTTAAAGGATTATCCGCATAGTGAGTTCGCCGGTCCCTCATATTACTGGATAGGAGAATCGTACGCACGTGAGAACAGGCTGGATGACGCAGTGGATTTTCTTTTAAGAGCTATTGAAGATAAATCTGGTAATACTCATCGTGATCATTCAATCTTTGCATTAGCAGGTGTTTATGAAAAACAAGGTGATTATAACAATGCTGTAAAATATTATGATCGGCTTCTTTCTTACTATCCTAGAAGTCCATTAGCAGTACAATCACAACTCAGAATTGGTATTTGCTATTTTAAATTGAATGATTACCATACTTCTATATTAGAATTAAATGATCCGTCACTTAGCAACCTTGCTGATGATTCCCTTGTTGAAGGATTGTATTTACTTGCAAATTCTTACTACAGAGTCGAAGAATATACCAATGCTGTAAAAACATATTCAGAAATAATAGAAAAATTTCCCTCTTCTGCGCTTGCACGTAATGCAAGATACGGTTTGGCATGGTCTTATTTTCAACAGAAAAGATATAACGATGCATTTAATGTATTTAATTATTTATCAGAAGGAACTGATTCAATTGCTATAAAATCTTTTATCTGGAAAGGAGAGGCCAGAAGATACTCAGGTAATACTGCCGATGCACTGAAAATTTTTGGAGATTTTTTAGCACTGTACCCTTCGTATCACTTGACTCCATTAGTTGAATACCAGATGGGTGTAATTCAATTCGATCAGAATAAATTTGATACAGCCACTTCATTTTTAATAGATGCAACTTCTTCAGACGATCCGGTTACAAGAGCACGAGCATTTAGACTGATTGGAGAGATCGAGCTAAGAAAGAAAAATTATATAAAAGCAAAAG
>CBDUAV010000062.1:0-18214 GCA_965365225.1 uncultured Ignavibacteria bacterium
TAAATTGGCCACCAAAACCAACAGCATACCAATTTGAAGCGTCCCATCTTTTTACCCAGCGCAGACTATTACCAGCAGGTGTTTGATGGAGCCATTCCCAATCTGAATTATAAATTGGTTGACTGTCTTCAAAAACACTCTGTGGTGTAGTCTGTGTAAAATTAGGATTTTGGAAAGCTTGCTCTTCTGCCTCCCCATCCTCCTGGGCAAAGCTTGTCACAAAGCCCAGAATTAAAAAAGATAAAAGAAGTGAAAGTAGTTTTTTACTCATAATGACCTCCGATTAAATGATGTAATTAGATAAGTGAAGAATTTTTCTTCATCAGTGAAAAGATTATATGCAGTTATTTTACCAGTCATATTTGGATTGACTGAAAAAGCCCTCAATTGTAGAAAGTGCTTTTCAAATTAACACTTTTTTACAGAAGCATCAAGTATTAAAACTAATATAATATAGCTCGAATATTGATAATTTGCTGGTTGGCAAGTAAATAGCAATTGCCTTTGAATAATAAAAAATAACAGTAAATGTTAAATTACTCTGATTTTTAAGAAAAATTATTTCTCAAAAAATTCTTCTGCAAATCGTTTCCAGTTAGTGTCATCCATTTTTTCCATTTCACCGCAATAAATCAAATCATTGATATCCAAATTCGATTCTTTTCCGCTTAATGTTTTTTTCTTCAACTTTTTACATTTTTCAATTTCTTCCTGATAAAAGGAAACTGCAGATTTTCCAATTTTTAAATCTTGTAATTCTGCATCAAGTTCTTCAGCATCGATTTCGCAAATCCAGTTTCTATCATATACTGTGACATTTAATGAATCGACTTCATTATTAATAAACTTATTTACTTCACTTACTTTTCCACTAACAGGCGATTTAAACGAAAGGAGTCTTGGACCTTGTTTAACTGAAAATAGTGGTTGACCTTTTTTAATAATCATTCCAAGATTAGGCAGGTCAATGGCATCTATCTTTCCGATTATTTTTTTTGCAAAATCATCTATTCCAACCTGCACGGAACCGTCCTCATCCACTCTGGTCCAGCAGTGCCCTTTAGAAATAAATACTCCTCCTGGGATCAGAAATTCAGGGGTAGTAACATCTTTACTATCTTTAAAGTGAGTTATATGAACTTTGGGTTTAATTAATTTACTGATTCTATCTGTTCTTTTAATTAGAGATTTTTTAGTAAAATCCAGCAGTTCGTCTTCCGTAAACGGCTTTTGGACATAATCCATTGCACCGAACTTCATACATTCAACAGCAGTTTCTACGGTTGCATAGCCTGTAATTATTATTACATCAATATCAGGACGCAGATGCTTAATTGATTTTGTAACCTCTACCCCATCCATCTCCGGCATTTTGAGATCTGTGAAAACAAAATCGTATGAATGAGTTTGTACGAGTCCAAGAGCTTCTTTGCCTGTTTCTACTGTATCTACCGAATATCCATCAAGCACAAGAATCTTACGAAAACTATCGAGTATGACCGCTTCATCATCAACGCACAATATTCTTGCTTTAGAGTTTTCAACTTCCGCTCGTTTAAGAGTTTTTGCTTCCAAGCTAAAATCAAGTTGTATACTTTCTTTTAAAGCTTCTTCTCTTTCTTGTATTAATTTATTTTCGCGTACTTTTTTAGCTATGTATCTAATTAAAAGATCGGCGATAATAAATACAATTACTGCTAATATGAAGAGTGCCATTGTAACTCCCTATTTTTTTACTTCTTTATTTTCATTCTCAGTTACAGCTCTTGAAAATGATCCGTTACATTCTATCTGATGCGCAAGGTATAAGATGTTTCATATCATATTCAATATTTTCCGGAATAATTTTATAAATCCAACCATTGAAATATGGATCCTTTTGCAACAGCTTTATATCAGTTAATAATATCTCGTTTCTTTCTATTATTCTGCCACCAGCCGGTGATAAAAAATGATGTAGTAAATCGTCATCAGTAATAAAATCAGCGCAAGTATCCCCCTGGATTAATAAATCATCTACGTTCATTAATTCAATTTTATTCAAATCCCTTATTGTTTCAAGAAAAAGATTAGTAGCTCCAAGTTTTACAATTCCTTCCGCTTCAACATTCATCCAGCTTAAGTGTCCCAGGCGGTGATATTTAGGAGGACAAGGAACGTAAGGGATAGATTCACTGCTGGTATTCTTGGTCTTTACCTCTTCAATTCGCTTTTGTAATCTATAAAACTGCAGCCCACGATGTATATGACTTTTTAATTCTTCAAATGTAAAAGGTTTCGGTATAAAATCGATTGCACCTTTATATAGCGACTTAACCGCATTTTCAACCGTCGAAAAACCAGTAATCATGATCACAGGATTCGTTATTTTTTGTTCCTGCAATTTTTCAAGGAACATAAAACCATCCATTTCCGGCATTAAAATATCGCAGAGAATTAGTGAGTACTCCTTATGAGATAGTTTTTTAAGTGCAGATTTAGCACTATTATCTGCATCAACGTTTAATCCTTCGGCAGACGCTATCCTCGAAACAGCATCAAGTATAACCTGCTCATCATCGATAACCAATATATTTTCACTTTTTAACATGCCCATATTATAGTGTACCGGTTACTGGTAATAAAATTGTAAAAGTTGTTCCTTTATTTATTTCACTTTCAACGCTTATTGTCCCATCGTGGTTATCTATTATTCCCCAAATAACAGCCAGTCCTAGTCCCGTTCCTTTTTGACCTTTAGTACTATAAAAGGGCTCAAAGATCTTAGGAATATTCTCTTTGCTGATTCCACAACCTGTATCTGAAACTTTTACCTCAATAAAATCTCTGAATCCGACTTCATCGACGGATGCCCATCGCTGCCAATCACATTCCGGATTGATACATTTTTCAAACATACCCTGTGGCGGTACCTCAAATGAATATATTGCAGATTTACACTTCGGACAGAAAGTATCCTTTGCAATAAGAGATATGTTACATTTAGTACAGGATACCTGAACATTAGCTGTATTTTTTATTTTCAATCTGTAAATGTCTCTTTTCTTTCCGTATATGGGATCTATATTTAAATATCCCTCATTGCCATTACTGGTCACTTTTAATTTAATTGTAGGCATGCTATCAATCTTTAATTCTTCATCAATTAAGGTGTGTCTTTTAGAACACACGGCACTTTTTATCTGCAAAGTCCCGTATGCTGAAAGATTAACAATCTTTGAGGTTATGGAAATCTTATCATCTTTTTCATTCATTGCATCTGAGGCATTAACAATTAAATTAATAAATACCTGCTGCATCTGGTTAGAATCAATTTTAATTTGGGGCAGGTTTTCATCAAGATTTTTTTTCAATTTTATTTGCTTCAGAGACAACTGATTTTCAACTACGGAAAGAGCACTGTTGATAATTTCATTTATGTCCGCGTTACTTTTTTTAGGGACTGATTGTCTTGCAAAATCAAGAAGGCTTTTGACTATTTCCCTGCTTCGTTTCGTTTCTCTAACAATAACATTCAGATCCTCCTTTAATTGAGGATTATTATCTATTCTCTTCAGCAAAAAACTACTATATGTTAAAACTGCAGTAAGGGGATTGTTAATTTCATGTGCAACGCCTGCAGCAAGCCTTCCAAGCGAAGCCATTTTATCGGATTGAAAAAGCTGCATCCTGGCTTCAGCAAGTTTTTGAGTCATATTGTTAAAAGATTTTGCAAGCAAACCCAATTCATCCGAACCTAGATCTTTTATTAAATAATTAAGATTGCCTGCTCCAACTTGTTCAGTAGCTGTAACAAGTTCGTTAACTGGTTCCGCAACCCATTTTCGTACAAATATTCCTGTAATAATACTTAACAGAGCGATAGCAATTATCGCAAAGAAAATTGAACGCGATTCACTGCTTTCAATTTGGGCATCAACATCTTTTAAGCATACTTTTACATCGAGTACGCCAAGAACAATTTGTGAGTTGGAATGCGCATGGCAGTCTGATTGCCAGCATGATGATTCGTTATAAATAGGATTAATTATGCCCAGAATTCTTGAAGAATCAGGATGAATTTTATAAACACGAATTCTTTCATCCATCGAAAGTTTTTGCAGGGGTTCATTTGCCGTGTGGCATGCATAGCAACTCTCAGTATTTTTATCAACCATTTCTCCAATAACGCCATCTTGTGAAGAATACATAATTCTTCCTTCCTTGTTGAAGATTCTTATCTCCAAAATACAGGCTTCTTCCGAAGATGCATTTATTATTGCGTGTGTCTGCTCGGGTTTGTTTAGAAGCATGCTTGAATGCATACTCTTTTTTAAAGTTTCACTAAGCTTATATGCGGATAATTCAGCTTGCGAAAATAAATCATTTCTTTGAGCCTGGATACTTAGGTAGGAATAGACGCTGATTATAGCTATTGTAACGATACCAACAGTTAGAATCAGCTTAAGGCTTATTTTTGTAATTGCCCGCTGGAAATTCATTACAATTCCCCGAAATAAATTAATTTAGAAACAGATAAATTGTTTCTACCTGCAAATATAAACAAAGTTAAATAAATTGGCTGCCTGAATTTTCATTCAGATAAAAATCATAATGTTACAGTTAGGGAAAACCATACCAATGGAAAGCAATCTTTGATATAAAAAATTATTAAAAGAGACTGTTTTATTACTAATTTTAATAATATATCTTCATCATAGTTGAATGAAATCGCTTAGCTCTTATTTCCAATAAATATTCAAAAAATTGATTGTTAATATTGAAAATTAATTAAAGCAATTATTAATGGAAAAAAGAATGGATTTTGAGAACTATCAGATTGAGTGCAATTTGTATTTGACGAAATTAAATAATTGAAAAACCGGTTGTCAATTTTAAAATTGATGCTGCCTTCCACATCGTGGGCAGAAAAGGATTTCTTTTTTATAGTCGGGGGGAATTTTTATTTTTAATCCGCATTTACAATTGATGAAGGAGTAATTATTAACCTTCATCATTATATCACCCATTTCACGCTTGGTTTTTTTGTTCAAACTAACTGCTGCAGGAGCAATAAGGATATCCTTCAAACCAATGGGTGATTTATCAGCAAGTCCTGATGCCGGGATAATCGGCGACTTACTTCTTTTTATTTTGTTAAATGCATTCTGATAATCAACAAAATTTGCACCGCCTGACATGCCTCTTAAAATTCTTACCCTTTCTGTAATTGGAGGATGAGTGCTTGATAAGTTTGAAAGCTTTCTTCCTTTTGGCTTTAAAGGATTGACAATATACATCGGTGCTGTAACCTTGTTCGCAGTCTTTAAATCAATTGAAGTATCTGATATCTTTTCTAATGCAGATGCCAATCCTTCGGGATATCTAGTATAACGCACAGCAGATGCATCTGCTAAGTACTCACGTTTTCGCGATATTGCAAAGTAAAGTAGTTGTGCAAGCAGCGGTGATAAAATTGCAAATGCTATTGCAACAATCATAATGATTAATTGTGCCTGCCCGCCACCGGATGACTTTGAACTGTAACGTCTTCCACCTGTAAACCATAAACTCCTTAAAAACACTTGTGAGATTAAAACAATACTACCAAGCATAACACCTGCAAAAGTCATAAACATAACATCGCGGTTAACTATGTGCGAAACTTCATGTGCAATAACTCCCTGCAACTCATCGCGGTTTAGTCTTGCAAGTAATCCTGCAGTAACTGCTACTGCGCTTTCTTCCGGTTTAATTCCAGTTGCAAAGGCATTTGGTGCAGCATCGTTGATAATGAAAACCTTCGGCATTTTTGGTAGACTTGCAGAAATTTTCATTTCTTCCACAATATTAAAAAGCTGAGGGTGAACATCTTTTGTGACGGCTTTGGCTCCACTGACAGCAAGCATTATTTTACTTCCGCTAAAGTAACTCACAAGCGAAAGTATTCCCCATATAATTAATGCAAAGAACAAGCCGAATAATCCACCACCATCAGGAATGTATGCACTGCCGATGAAATATCCCAACAGCAGTAAAGTCGCACCAAGTGAAACGAAAAGAAAAACAGATCTTCGCTTATTAGCTTGTATTAGTTCCCACATAAATTACCGGATGATTTCTCTAATAATTATACTGAATGGATTAATGCATGCATAGCTGCATGATAGAAAATTATTCTTTATAGAGCTTTATAATTATAAACCCAATCTCTAAATGAAATTGGGTTTAAAGAAACTATTGTTTTTATGAAAAATCAACTTTTGGCACTTCTCTTTCCTTTTCATCTTCAACTTCAAAGAATTCTTCTTCCTTAAATTGGAACATCCCAGCAATAATATTGGATGGAAACATCTGGATTTTGTTGTTATAAAAAAGTACCTGATCGTTATAACTCTGTCTTGCAAATGAAATTTTATTTTCAGTGGAAGTCAATTCTTCCTGCAGTGCAAGAAAGTTCTGATTTGCTTTTAAATCAGGATAGTTTTCCACTTGTATCCTGAGCTGCCCGAGTGCACCGCTTAACAACCCTTCAGCCTGGGCTTTTTCACCAACAGTGTTAGCATCCATTGCCTGGCTGCGGTACTTCGTTATATTTTCCATTATATCTCGTTCGTGCTTCATATATCCCTTAACAGTTTCAAGCAAATTTGGGATAAGATCGTGCCTTCTTTTCAATTGTACATCAATCTGCGACCAGGCGTTCCTTACCTGGTTTCTTAATTTTATTAGTGAGTTGTAAATTGAAATAACGAAGAGCACAACAGCAGCTACAACGACAAGTAAAATGATTACCGCTGTCATTTATTTTCTCCTTTATCATTAGTTGATATTCTGTCCGTCATAAACAAGATATTTTCTTAGTCGGAGCCGGACATTCTGTTTTCAAACATATCTTTTAAAAGATTAACTATTTTGTTTTCCTCTTTTGATCCAAACTCGATAACAGTTTTTAATTCACCTTTATCAAACCAGAGCCCATGATCCTTTTTACATTTATCAATCAGAATTTCCTTTTTATCAACGATGTGTACTTTTACCATCCTTCTACTACAGATAGGGCATTTATACTTTTGTTCTGGATTATCAGGATCTTCATGAAGTGAATCAATTAATTTTTGCCTTTGATCTTCGGTATCAAACATCAATTCCAATTCACCGGCATCAAGCCAGATGCCCCTGCAGCCAGTGCAGAAATCTATTTCAATTTCATTGAGCTCAAGCACAATCATTGATTCTTTACAAACCGGACAAAGCATGTTCTAATAATTTAAAGTATGGATTAAGATAATTAATAATTTGCGAGTTAAAAAAATATTTTTTATTGTGGCTAGATAGAATACAATTCAAGACTAGCGTTAATTGAGGTTGTAATCTAATTAAAAAAGTTAAAAGAAAGTAGATTTCTGCTGGTTTAAAAACCAGACAATTAATGCGATTTTATAGTTCCCAAGGTTTCGCAAAACTATAGCTTAAAAACCTTACTTGATTACTGATATTTCTTAAATCTAATTTAGAAATACGCCCAACAAACCATCACTTTTTATTAAATCTTTGATTTTTAAATATGAAATTTCTAATTCGGTGGGACCAAAAGAATAAGCAGTAATTTCATAATTGTTATAATAAAAAATCAGGCTCGAATCAGTAATTAAAAAATTATCATTTAAATGAAACAGATTATTATCAAACCAAAATCCTGCTTGCCCTAGATCCTCTGAGTCACTCAACTCTTTTAGCTTCCTGAATTCTGATTCTGCAATGCTGTTTAAATCTGCATCAAAATTATTATAGAATAAATCATCAGCTCTTATTTCCTCACCTGACTTTAAATCATAGTTTACAAAATTTACATAAGTATTTGGATGAGCTCCACCTAAGTAAGAATATTCGGATAATTCCATTGAGAAAATGTAATCGCTATTCTGCCTTACTTGTCCAGTTCTTTCCACACTCCAAAGCTGAAATGCTTCAGGGAAATCACTCTTAAACGTTTCATATTCCCGTAAAAACTCATCAATCAATTTTTCAACTGATTCGGATGGATTTTCATCGAACAAAGGTTGTAAGAGATATTCCCGTATTAATTTATTTATTCTGTTTTCCACAGCTAGATTTTGTGAGTACTCAACTTGAGGGAATTCAATTTTAATCTGAGCACAATTACTCGAGTAGGTGCTGTCACAATCACCAGTACTGTCCTCATATTTTTTTTGATGAACGATAACTTTATCGTTATCCGTTTTATTAATCGAGCTGCAGGCTGGGATTATAGAAGTAATTAAAACGATTATCGCTGTTCTTGCTATTCCTGAAAGCATTTTATACCCATTCTAAAATGAAATTGTATTCACGGTTTTTAAACAAATTTTTTAAATACAGATCAGATATAATTATTCTACTCCCATTCTTAATTTTTTTTCTGCTCAACCTTAAACTATGGCTATTAAGTTGGAAATCAATTATAAATTTAGTATTAAAGAGTTTAATTAAAGAAAAAAATCATTAAAAATTAAGCAATCGATAAAATAATAGGGAGTTTTTATGAAGTCTACAGATGAAAAGAAAGTGAAAAGATCGCTAAAAGTAAGAACCTTAAAGATCGAAGATTACAAACAATTGATTGCATTGCAGCTAAAATGTTTTCCGGGAATGAAGCATTGGTCTCGTGAACAAATTGAGAGCCAGATTAAGCACTTTAAAAAAGGACAGATTGTTATTGAATTTCAGAAAAAAATTATCGGTTCATCCAGCTCACTTGTAATAGATTTTGATGAGTACCAGGATTCACATTCATGGAAAGATATTTCAGAAGGTGGAATGATTAGTAATCACGATGATGAAGGTGATACTTTATATGGAATTGAGGTTATGGTTGATCCCGAATTTAGAAGTATGAAAATAGGCAGACGATTATATGAGGCAAGAAAAAAATTAGCAAAAGAGATGAATCTAAAAAGAATTATTATTGGAGGAAGAGTTCCAAATTATCATAAATATGCAAAAAAATTAACTATTCACCAATACGTAGAACAGGTCATGAGTAAAAAAATAGATGACCCTGTTCTTACTTTTCAACTAGCAAACGGTTTTGTTTTAAAGAGAATTATCACCGATTATCTTAAACCCGATGAAGAATCTAAAGGTTATGCAATCCTACTCGAGTGGATTAATCTGTACTACAATCCAAAACCCGCAGAGCGTGTTGTCTCTTCACATCCAGTTAGGATTTGTTCAATTCAATATCAAATGAGACCAATCAAATCATTTGATGACTTTGCCCATCAAACCGAATTTTTTGTAGATGTAGCCTCCGGATATAAATCCGATTTTGCAATATTCCCGGAAATATTCACGCTTCAACTGCTTTCCTTTATGACTCCCGGCAGACCCGGGGAACAGGTAAGACGACTTACAAAGTTTACTAAAAATTATATCGATCATTTTCAGCACCTTGCGTTAAAATACAATGTCAACATTATTGGTGGTTCGCACTATACAGTCGAAGATGGCGATCTTTACAATATTTCCTATCTCTTTAAAAGAGATGGTGGAATTGAAAAACAATACAAAATACATATAACACCCAACGAACAGAGATGGTGGGGAACTAAAGCAGGGAATCAGATTAAGATATTCGATACAGACAGAGGGAAAATTTCGATTCAAATTTGTTATGATATTGAGTTCCCCGAACTGGCAAGAATTTCCACGGAGAGGAATGCGAATATAATTTTTGTTCCATTCTGCACTGATGAGAGGCATGGCTATTTAAGAGTCAGATACTGTGCTCATGCAAGAGCGATTGAGAATCAGGTTTTTGTTGTCACTTCGGGCTGCGTTGGTAATATTCCTTTTATTGAAAACATGGATATAAACTATGCACAATCAGGAATATTTACTCCCTCTGATTTTCCGTTTTCTCGTGACGGAATTTCCGGAGAATGTCAGCCAAATATTGAAACTGTTGTTGTTGCTGATGTTGATATAGAATTATTAAGAAGAAATAAGCTTAATGGAACGGTTAGAAACTGGATGGACAGAAGAACAGATCTTTATAAAGTGCTAAATATGAATGAAAAAAAATCCGCAAAATTTTAAAGTTGATGGATAATTTTCAGTTCTTTGATCAGATAGGAAATATCCGGTTCCGTGAATGGTGATTTGCCTAGTGGATCATTAAAATCTATTAATCCTAATAACACACGAATTGAGTTGGCTACTCCAGTACTTAAAACTCTAAGATGATAACCGCCCTCCAAAGCAAATACGATTTTAGATCTGCACAGTTTGGTCGCAATATCATTTAATTGCTGCGAAATCCAAAAATAGCCTGATAAATTAAGTCCCATATTTGCAAGAGGATCATCCCAATGAGCATCATAACCTGCAGAGATTATTAGTAAATCCGGTTTAAACTTTTCGATTTTAGGTAAGATAATTTCTTTATAAACTTCTTTAAATCCATCATCACTAACCAGAGCCGGAAGTGGAACGTTTATTAGGGTACCTTTTGACTCACCTTTCCCAATTTCTTTTATGCTACCAGTCCCGGGATAAAAAGGAAACTGATGAGTTGATACATAGAGAATGTTCGGATCATCTTCAACCAAAGCTTGCGTTCCGTTTCCATGATGAACATCAATATCTACGATAGCTACTTTATCTATTTTTGAACTCTGCAGAGCAGCTTTTGCAGCAATAGCAACATTACCAAAAAGACAAAAGCCCATAGATCGGCTGCTTAAAGCATGATGTCCCGGTGGACGAAGTAGCGCGAAGCCATTTTTCAATTTACCATCAATAACTTGTTTAACCAGATCAATTAAACCACCAACTGCAATAACAGCTGCTTCATAAGAGTACTCGCTGGTATAGGTATCGGCATCCAGGTACCCTCCTCCATCCTCACAAAATTTTTTTACATGATTAATGTATTTTTCTGAATGACACAGTTTTAATTCATCAATAGCAGCACTTCGTGCGATCAATTTTGTTGTTAAATCCCATAAACCAGATTCATTTAACTCTGTAATAATAGCTTGAAGTCTTTTTGAATTTTCAGGATGGCCTGGCAAATCGTGTGCTAGAAAAATTTTCTCATATACTATTCCTGTTTTAAGGTCACTCATATAGAAATAATTATCAACTTAATTTTTAATCTGAAATTTATTTACGCTTTAAAATACAAAACCCCGATTTAAATCGGGGCTTAATTTGCTCCGCAGGTAGGACTTGAACCTACGACACCCTGATTAACAGTCAGGTGCTCTAACCAACTGAGCTACTGCGGAAGGTTTAAAAAATGAGGGCTAAATTTAATTACTAAGCTATTGCCAGTCAAGAATTCATTTTTAATCTATAAATAGTTTTATGAAGAAATTCATCCTGCAGCCCTTAACAGAGTCTTAATTTAATCCCACTTATTATCTTTCGTAATTATGCCGTATTCATAACCTGAATCCCAAAAGCTTGTTCAGCCGAGCAATTATACGCCGTATTTGTCGTAACAGCTCGAACTTCTAAAAACATTGATAAAATATTTCCTTGTTTCATCACTTACCGTGTAAAAATTACTGGATATTTCTCCGATATTTTATCAAATGAAATATTTTTTACAATTATGCCATTTAAAAACATTCATTTTATAACCGGAAAACGACAAAATTGTCCTGAGATAAAATTAAAATCGACAAAGATAGCGCTTATAATTCTGATGGTATTTAAGTTGATTAATATTACCTATAAGATGGTTTCCAAGACAGGCATATAAAAACAATAAAATTGAAAAGGGACCACATTATTAAAGGGGAAAATATTTAAGTAAGCATCTAGACTTCCTATCTCGACTCAACCACAACCACCATAAACCGGCTTCGAAAGAAGCCGGTTTTTTTTGGCATTATCCCGTTGTTGAATGTTAAATAAAATTTACTTAATTCTTCATAACAAATTTTTTAAACATTTTCACTTTTCAGGTGAAATATTTTTTAACGGGATTGTATGGAATATTGATTTTTATGTCGATCAATGTTTCTGCACAAAATAATGAGTTCTTTATATCTGGTTTTATAACCGATGCTGTAACGGGGGAAGCGCTAGTTGGTACAAATATACTTCTCTACAAAGACTCACTAAATATAGATAATCCTCCTTTAACCGGAACCGCAACAAATAAGTTCGGTTACTACGTAATCCCATCACTAACAAAAGGTATTTACCTTCTCATATTCCGGCATTTAGGTTACAAAACAAATTTATCTGAAATAAAAATTACAGGGACTCGGCAAAGTGAATCTTTTTCAATTGAACTTTTTCCAGAAGATATTGAATTAGACGAAGTAATTATTGAAGGCAAACGTAAAAAAGAAATAATAACAAGCACAGTAGATGTATCGCCGGAATTGCTCTCCAAACTTCCAACTTTAAGCGGGGAAATTGATTTATTCAAATCATTAGAACTGCTGCCAGGTGTAAATAAATCCTCTGAAATTTCCAGCGGTTTATATGTACGCGGCGGTTCACCCGATCAGACTTTAACGCTTGTGGATGGTGTTATTGTTTACAATCCTGCTCATCTCGGTAACATTGCCACTACCTTTAATACCGGCGCAGTTAGCGATGTAAGATTAATTAAAGGTGCTTATCCTGCAGAGTATGGTGGACGGCTTTCCAGCGTACTGGATATAAAATTACGCTCGGGAACGAAGGAAAAAGAAAAAGGGACGGTTGGTATAGGTTTAATTAATTCATTTGCAGCTTTCGAAGGTCCAATTGGTGAAAACTCGACATATATGATTTCGGGACGAGTTATGTACTACGATGTGCTGCAAAAAAATTTTAACAAGAATTCTACAATTCCCCGCTATAATTTTTACGATTTGAATGCAAAGGTAAATTACATTTTATCCGAGAGTAACATTGTATCGATTAGCGGATTGTTCAGCAAAGATCACGCATACAGTCCAACAGCGGTAACTGATACAGATTACGATATTGAGTGGCAAAATGTAAATTTAAGTTTAAACTGGCTCCAAGTAAATAAAAAGTCTCTGCTTCTTAATTCAATCGTAAGTTTTATCAATTATGAATTTTCATCGAAGATCGGGGTTAATCCAAATACTGTTAGTTCGTATACATATTTTTCAAATCCAAATCTTACAGATTTTTACTTCAGGCAGAATGCAGAATTCAGATGGCACCAGGATCACATTACAAAAACTGGATTTGATATTGCATTACACAACTACGATCTTCTTTACAGCGATATTTACAACGAGGCTTTAGATAAAAATCCCTTTGCAGGAAAAGACATTACTTCAACTGAAGCTTCACTTTATTTTCAAAATGAATCGCAATTTACAAATGAGCTGTCAGCAAATCTCGGTGGTCGGTTTTACTATTTCGGGACTCAAAAACTTTTCAGATTTGAACCGAGAGTTTCAGCATCTTATAATATAACAGGTGACATAACAGTTAAAGGTGCTTTTGCCATCGCACATCAGTTTCTTCATTTAATTGTTAGAAACGATATAACTCTTCCAACTGATTTATGGTATCCTTCCACTGGAAAAATTCAACCAAGTAAATCCTCGCAATATGTGTTCGGATTTGATTCTTACTGGTTCGATCAAAGTTATCTTTTTTCTGTTGAAGGATTTTATAAGGACATGAAAAATATTTACGAATTCAAAAACGCACCACAGCTTAATCCTTTAAATAATTCTATTGAAGAACAATTTACAGCCGGACAGGGCGAAGCATACGGAATTGAATTTTTTCTGAATAAAAGAAAAGGAAGATTTTCCGGTTGGATCGGTTATACTCTTTCGTGGTCTGTTAGGCAATTTGATAACTTAAATAGCGGAAGAAAATATTATTCAAAATATGATAGAAGACATGATTTTTCTCTCGTTTTAACATACAGACTTCTGGATAATTTAAACTTCGGTTTAACCTGGATTTATGCAACAGGACAGCGCTATACACTTCCACCAGGACAATTTATTTTTGAACCTGTAGGAACAGGTGGAAGTGAACAAGTACAGTTCAACTATACAGGGCTAAATACTGCACAGTTTCATGATTATCACAAACTCGATTTAAATTTTAACTACAGCTTTAAAATGTTTAATTCTGATTTTGAAGCATATTTAAATCTTTACAACCTTTACAACAGGCATAACGCTTTTGCGCAATATGTTGTGCTCGAGGAAAATGAAAACGGAGAGCAGGTGCCCTCTTTAAAGCAAATTACACTTTTTCCATTTATTCCATCAGTAGGAATTTCCATTAATTTTTAATGATGATTTGATGAAGATCATTTTATACATATTTGTTCTTGCTCTGGTGTTAGTAATAATCGGCTGTGAAAGTGAGGAGCTACTTAGCCCCGAAGCTGTTCACGTTGAGTACACAGTTGTACAGGCAGAAATTAAGCCTGATAAATTATTTCCTGGTGTAAGATTTACAAAAACATTGCCTCTAGGTGTGCCGTATAATATAAAACAAGCTGAGTTAAAGAATGTAAGTGCATATCTTATCAAGAACGAAGTACAAGTAATTCCTTTGCATTATACTTCAGAAGGATTATACAAGTCTTTATATGATTTTTATGTCCGAGAAGGTGAATCATATGAGCTTGTAGCAGAAAGCAATAAAAAATTTATATATGCAAAAACTATTATTCCATTTAAACCTAAAGTAACAAATGTTTATTACAATTCCGGTGATTTTTATTTTGATGCTGATATTAGCAGCAATCTAAAGGAAGTTTATGGTGCATTGTGGATAATCTCTGGTACCCCTTCAACCAGAGCAAATGACTTTTATTCTGTGAGTTCACCTGCTTCAATTGTAAATGAAACATTGATTGTTAGAACATCTTCTATTCCTGAAGAATACAGAAATCCAGTCTATTCTGATAATTGGTATATACAAGTATTTGCTTTCGATGTAACTTTCAGAAAATATTTTTACAGCCGAACTTCCGGTCAGCAAGTTTCGGATCCTTTTATACAGGGTGGAGGTGCTGTTGAATGGAATGTTCAGGGCGATAAAGTAATTGGAATGTTTATCGGCATTACACCGGGTGATATTATTCAAGTAAATTAATTATGACAACAAAAGAGATTAAAAATAAATTATTACAATTTTTAGCCGTGATATTTTTAATCAACGGATGCATTGAAGACAATATTTCTCCCCCGCTAACCGGTGAGCTGGATTCGACTGCGGAATTGATTGTACATTTTGAATCCAAAGGGGATTTTCCAAACAGTGATTTGGCACCTGCACTTATTGATGCAGAAGAGGTTTTTTCAAATCTAAATTCATATCTGATAATTGATATCCGTTCAAACGATGAATTTATTAATGGACATATTGAAGGAGCTGTAAATGTAAAATTAGATTCCCTGTATAATTTTGTCGAAACAAATTTTTCTGCCGGACATTCTAAAATTGTAATTGTCAGTAAAAATGGACAAAGCTCAGCATACTTTACATGCCTTTTAAGGCTTGCTGGTTTTGATAATGTTTATACACTTAACTACGGAATGGCTTCCTGGAACTTAGTTTTTGCAGATGAATGGTTAAACCAAATAGGCGATTCACCAGGGATTGATTCTTATATGAACGATAAATTTGAAAAAAATCCTTTCAGTTCCCTTCCTCAAATTACATTTTCAAATCCGGAAGAATCAATTGAAGAAAGGGTAAAATCAAGAATCAAAGAAATTGTTTCGGAAGGATTTATTCAAAATAAGATGTTTACACATTTCATAAACACAGATCTTTACTTGATTTGCTACGGAAAATCAAGATTATATTACGCAAGCAGATCCGGGGTATTAGCAGAAAGAGGTCATCCTGAAAATGCTATTTCATACCTCGATGCGACTTTTTACGAAATGAGAAGCGTTAATTATTTACAAACTCTACCAAGCTCTGAATCAATCTTAATTTATGATTATAACGGACAGCTCGCCGCTTCTATGACTGCCTATTTAAGGGTGCTAGGTTATGATGTGAAATTTTTACTGTTCGGTGCGAACAGATTATTCTACAGCAGAATGATCGATGATCCTGAACTTATTTCTTTTACGTTTACTACCCTTCTTATTAAGAATTATCCGTTTACGACAGGACAATAAAAAAGCCCTGCTTAAGAAGGAGGGCTTTTAGTAAACAAGATTTATAATCCACTAAGATTTAACAAGCGATTCATTTAATCTCCTACTCATAGCGACAAAAAAACCTACAACCATTACTGCAACTCCAATCCAAACAAGATTTATAAATGGCTTTATACTGGCAGTTACAGTAAGTACTTCTTTCTTTTCTGATGATTGAACTTCAGTTGTTTCTTTTTCATCAAATGAAGACAATGCAATTTCTACATTTCCGGCAGTTAAATTTTCTAATTCAATTTTTAAATTCAATTCCTCGGATTCGAAAGACGAAAAGGAAATCTCGCCGCCTGTAACTCTTCTAACTAATTCTATTTCTTCAGTCTTTCCATCTTTTTCTAAACTTAAAACCGCGCCCATCTGAAAATCTTTCCCTTCACTCATTGCCTGCATTGTTTCTGCACCAAGATTAAAACGTGAAAATGTAATTAATGCTCCTTCGAATTCAGTACTGTTTCCTTTTTGCAATGAAACATGGTTATGTTCCGACTGCTGTGTTTGTTTTCCTTCATCATAACCCAAAGGTGAGAGATAAATATCCTTTGTTAAAAGACTAAGAATTGCCGGTTCTCTTACCAGACTGTTATTAAAATCACTCATATACATTATAGGAGTCATCTTATGTTCGGAATTTCCTCTTTTCACATCAACATTAAACGCCCACTTGGTGTTATTTTCGATTGGATAAATTTCTGTAAAAGTCATTTCGTAACCAAAAGCATTTTGTGGTGTGTTTTTAATCAAATCAACATCAACCTGCTCACTGTAAACTGCAGAACCAATTATACCTAGAATAAAAAGTGCTATTCCGGTATGTGCAACATAAGCACCAAGCATTTTCATATTGCCTTTAACTATTTTTACTGCTATATCAATATTTACAATCAGTGCAAATGCAGTTGAAAGTGATAGCAGTAATATCATTATATCACTTACGTTGCCAAAAATTATTAATGCAATTGTAAAAACAACTGCCCCTAGAGCTGAGTATAGAGATTTTCGTATAACTTCGTATGTGTTTGATCTTTTCCACTTAATTAACAGACTCATTCCATTCAAAAACATAATTATAATCGCTAACGGAAGATGCATTTCATTGTAGAAGAAGGTATCAACCGATTGTCCGAAGATAGGAGCGGACGTTCCAACCAATACAATTATTGCAGATGCTATCAATACAATCATAGCAGTGAATAGTGCTAATTCACGTGATAGCAGACTATCCGCATCTTCAATTTTTTCATTCAAGGCTTTCCATCTGAATGCAATCATTCCAAAGCCTAACAAAGTAAATGTTCCGATAAACAGGACAAGGAACAGGTAAATAATCATTCCAGGATCAACAAATGAATGAACAGAAGCATCGCCCAGTACGCCGCTTCTTGTTAGAAAGGTACTGTAGAGAACTAATATGTATGTAAGTATACAAAGGATGAGATTTGTCTTCGCATATTTACCAATACCACCTTTCGATTGACTTTTTCTTTGCACAAGCAAAGTATGAATTCCTGCAACACCTACCAGCCATGGAATTAAGCTTGAATTTTCAACTGGATCCCATGCCCAATAGCCACCCCAGCCAAGCATTTCGTACGCCCAGTAACCGCCGAGCATTATTCCTAATCCAAGAATACCCATTCCCGCAAGCAGCCACGGAAAGGCTTGTTTTACCCAATGTCTGTAATCATTCTTCATTAGAGCCGCAATAGCAAACGCAAAAGGAACTGTTGCCATTGAAAATCCCACAAAAAGTATCGGGGGGTGAATTTGCATCCAGAAATTTAGTAGCTGAGGATTTAATCCTTTACCATCGATTATAAATTGATTAAGTGATACTCCGGATGATTTTAATAAAGAAACAAATTCCGAATCAACTCTAATAAATCCCTGGTTGGTACTTTGATCAGTAAAGAAAAAGGACTGCATAAATGGGAGATTGAAAAACTCTGAATTTAAATGTTCAACTTTTAAAAATTGAGGAACAGCCCAAATGTATTCAAAGGGATTTTTAAACCATGGCGAAACCATTACAAGCAAAAATGAAG
>CBDUAV010000063.1:0-18194 GCA_965365225.1 uncultured Ignavibacteria bacterium
AAAAATTTAAATGAAACTGCCTTCTTCTATCCTGAATTAAGAACAAACGAACGGGGTGAAATAATAATTTCATTCACTGTGCCAGAAGCATTAACGCGATGGAAATTTATGGGTTTTGCTCTTACAAAAGATTTAAAGCACGGAATGATTTACCAGGAAACCGTAACTCAAAAAGATTTGATGATCGTTCCGAATCCACCGAGATTTTTAAGAGAAGGCGATGAAATTTATTTCACAGCAAAAGTAAGTAACCTTTCGGATAGTGCGCTTTCAGGGTCTGCAACATTGCAGTTATTCGATGCCTTTACAATGAAGCCGATTGATAATCTATTTGAAAATGATGAAAACATAAAATCATTTAATGTTGATAAAGATTTAAGCGAAGGATTAAGCTGGCGAATCAAGGTTCCTCTTGGCAAAGCTGATGCGATTTTATATCGTGTAATTGCAAAATCAGGAAAGTACTCTGATGGCGAAGAGAATGCTCTTCCAATTCTAGTAAACCGGATGCTTGTTACGGAAACACTTCCGCTTCCTGTAATGGGAAATCAAACTAAAACTTTCCTTCTGAAAAAATTGATGGAAAATAAATCATCAACTTTGCAGAACTATAATCTTACACTTGAGTTTACTGCAAATCCAGCATGGTATGCAATTCAGGCATTGCCGTATATGATGGAATATCCTTATGAGTGCAGTGAGCAAATTTTTAATAGATTTTATGCAAACAGCATTGCAACACACATTGCAAATTCGAGTCCGAAGATCAAAAAGATTTTTGATACGTGGAAAGAAGTTGATAAAGATGCGCTCATTTCAAATCTGGAAAAGAACCAGGAATTAAAATATGCACTGCTCGAAGAAACTCCGTGGGTTTTAGATGCACAGGACGAAACAGAAAGAAAACGCAGAGTTGGTTTGCTTTTCGATTTAACAAGAATGGCAAATGAGCTTGATCGTGCCGAGCAGAAACTTCAGGAATTTCAATATTCAAATGGCGGATGGCCATGGTTCCCGGGCTTGCCTGAAAACCGTTTTATCACTCAATACATTGTTGTTGGAATGGGACATCTTGAAAGACTCGGAATAAAAGACATCCGCGAAAATGCTGCGACCTGGCAGATGCTTCAAAAAGCTGTTATTTACACGGATGTAAGAATGCACGAAGATTACGAATGGATAAAGAAGCATGGAAATCTTAATCAAAAGAACATCGGTTACATACAGGCGCAGTATCTTTATGGAAGAAGTTACTATCTCGATATTCCCGTTTCCGATCAGTACAAAGAAGCATTTGATTATTGGAAAGGACAGGCACAGAAGTATTGGTTATCCAATAATAAATATATGCAGGGAATGATAGCACTTGCGCTTTATAGACTGTATGATGCAAAGACTGCAAAAGATATTATTAAATCAATAATTGAAAATGCAGTCTTCAACGATGAAATGGGAATGTATTTCAAAGAAGAATGGGGCTGGTATTGGTATCAGGCTCCAATTGAAACGCAGGCACTTTTAATTGAAGCGATTGATGAAATTGTAAAGGATCAGGAATCGGTTGATTTGATGAAAGTGTGGCTGCTTAAACAGAAACAGGTACAGGATTGGAAAACAACTAAAGCAACTGCTGAAGCATGCTATGCACTTCTGTTAAGAGGAACCGATTGGCTTGCTGATTCTAAAATGCCTGATATAACAATCGGCGGGCAGTTGATCGATCTTTTGAATAATCCTGAAATTCACATTGAAGCGGGGACAGGTTACTTTAAAACTTCCTGGAAGGGTGAAGAAATAAAACCTGAAATGGGTGAAGTAACAGTTAAAAACAATAACAACGTTGTTGCATGGGGATCGCTCTACTGGCAGTATTACGAGCAGCTCGATAAAATTACGATGAGTGAAACTCCGTTAAAAATTAATAAGAAATTATTTTTAGAAATTGATTCCGAAACAGGAAAGAAAATCACACCTGTTAATGAAGATACAAAATTAAAACCGGGTGATTTATTAAAAATTAGAATTGAAATCCGGGTTGATAGAACAATGGAGTTCGTTCACTTAAAAGATATGCGTGCTGCAGGATTTGAACCAATAAATGTTCTCTCCACACATAAATATCAGGATGGATTATATTACTACGAAAACACACGTGATATGGCAACAAACTTCTTTATGGATAGACTGCCGAAAGGAACTTACGTATTTGAGTATCCTCTGCGTGTAACTCACAAGGGAGACTTCTCAAACGGCATAACAACAATCCAGTGCATGTATGCACCTGAGTTTACAAGCCATTCAGAAGGTGTGAGAGTTAAGGTTCAGTAATTATCTTTATAATAAATTGTGTTTATTATGTTGTGACAGGTCGAAACCTGTCACAAACAAAAATATGCAACAATGGGACAAGTCGCGACTTGTCCCTACAAAGGGATTACAAAAATACAATGTATGCACCTGAGTTTACAAGCCATTCTGAAGGTGTGAGGGTTAAGGTTGAATAAGGAGAAAATAATTAAGAGGTACAAACTAAAATTGTGGGGAGAGTTTTGTTAGTGAATAACATTTTAATCCGGGAAATGATTAAGTTAATAAAGAAAATTTTCCAACAAGATAAATATAAAAGCAATGCAGAGAGAAAAATAATGAAACAAAATTTCACAATTATTTTATTGGTTATATTGTTTATCAGCAGTTTTACAGCAGCCCAGATTCAAACACCTAAACAAATCGTAGAAAAAATAAAATCTGAGATAAATCTGATTACCGTTCAAGATTTTGAAAGTAAAATGAATTCAGATCATGATTTTATTTTACTTGATGTAAGAACTGAAAAGGAATATTTAGCGGGACATATAAAAAATGCTGTTTGGCTTCCACGCGGATTTATAGAATTTAAAGTTCAAAAATTAATCGATGACCCGGAAACCGAAATAATTCTTTATTGTAAAAGAGGGAGCAGAAGTGCTCTTACTGCTTATACATTGCTTGGAATGGGTTATAAAAATGTTTTAAACCTTGAAGGCGGATTCGAACAATGGGTAGTTAATGGCAACAGTATTTTTAATGAGCACGGAGAGGTTAGAGTAATTAATTTTGAAAAATTAGAGAAAGAATAAAAATCCCCATTAGCTGCTCCCACGATTGAATGTTATTTATTTTTCTCAACCCCTGATCAATAAAATAAGCGGGGGTTTTTTATTTTGGAATGTCAACTTACAGACTTAGCTTTGGTCAGTAAAATTCATTAAAGGAAAAAAGAAGTGAAAAATTCCACCGAAAAAAAAATACAAAATACTATTGCAGTTTTTATTGACTTTGAAAATTTATATTACTCATACCTTAATAATTATGGTGAAGCACCCGACTTAATGATAATCAGGAATTTATGTGCAAAAAAAGGAGGAATAGCATCAATACAGGCATTTGGTGATTGGGTTCGTTTCAATGAGCATATTAATAGTCTCCAGACAAGCGGCATTCAACCTGTTTTTACTCCATTATCACGCACTGAAAAAAGCAGTGCCGACACGTTTATTTGTGTGAGTGCAATGAAGTTGTTTATGCAGAATGAAAATATAAACACTTTAATATTAGTTTCTGGTGACCGTGATTTTATACCTTTGCTGAACGAGTTAAGATCACTGGGTAAAAATACTTTTTTAATGGGTGTACCTGGATCTATTTCGCGCGATCTTGTTAATGTTGCAGATGGTGTAATTGAATATCAGCCGGAAAAAATTAAAACAAAAGAGTCAAAATCACTGCAAACTCCTCAGAAGAAACTGAGTGATCAAATTGAGAATAGTATTATTTCATTGTTAAAGAAAGAAAAACGCAGAATAAATGTCGCAACTATTGGAATAAAGATAAAGAAAGAACATCCATCGTTTAATCACAAAGAATTTGGATATGACAAACTATCACAGTTTCTTGATAGCTTTTCACATTTAAAAATAGACTACGATGAAGACAAGCTTGTAGCTTATGCTAGTTTAGTCAAATAATTTAATAGCTGACACTTATTCAATACTATAGATTGTAGTCATTCTGGCTTGTCCAGAATCTGCGAGACTTACTACCAACAAAGATTCCGGACTCATTTCATTCGCCAGAATGACGACTGTGTAAAATAACTTCACTCTTCCTCTGCAAACCTGTTCCTCTATTCAACCGGTTTTCTTTTAGCATTCATTTTCAAGTTTAACAATTCATCAAAAATGTTAATTAGGTGTTTCGTGAACTTTTCTAAGCATAAGAAAATTACCGGTAGTTATTAATACAACACCAAGCAGTGCAAATAAGCTCCAGGTATATTCTTCAAAAAATGTTGAAAGTAGTAAAGCAATAATCGGGAAAACTAAGGTTACATATGCAGATCTGTCCGCACCAATTTTACCGAGTAATGTTAAATAGCTCCAGAAAGCAATAACAGAACCAAAAACTGCCAGATAGATTAAAGAACCGATATACTGAAAAGAAGCATCAAAACTTATAGACGTGCCAGTTATAAAAATTAGACCAAGCATTAACAGAGATCCATAAAGCATTCCATAAGCATTAGTCTGCACTACAGGTAGTTTATTTCTTTGATTATACGCTGATGTTATATTTCCAAGTGATGCAATTATAACACTTATAAAAGCAAGTATTAGTGCTGTTGATTTATCGCCGGAAAAGTTAAAACTTAAAAGTTCATCTTTAAAGACCAGAATGATGCCAACAAAGCCAATTAGTGCACTGATTACAACATTTAAGCGAATATTGGATTTAAGAAATATTACACCATTGAGGATATTTAAGAAAATTATTGTAGAGAATACAATTGCAACTAGTCCGCTTTTAAGATGAACTTCTGCCAGATAAACCAACCAATAATTTATTCCAAATAAAAATGTTCCTTGAAGTGCCATAAAAAAATGCTGCTTTGCACTGTACTTGAGATTGATTTTAATGATACTGCAGTATGTAAAAAGAATTATTGCCGCAAGTAAAAACCTATAGAATACAGATACTAATGGATCCACTACACCAAGCTGAAACGTTATGGCAAGCCAGGTTGAGCCCCATATGAGTGACGGAATTGTAAACAGAATTAAATTCTTCAAAACTGATTCTGGTTTTTAAATGCTTTTATTTCTCCTCCGCAAACCTGTTCCTCAATTCAACCGGTTTTCTTTTAGCTTTCATTTTCAGGTTTAGCATTTCAACAAAAACAGAAAATGCCATTGCAAAATATATATAGCCTTTCGGAATGTGCTGTTCCAATCCTTCTGCAATAAGTGATACACCAATTAATAATAGGAAAGACAGCGCAAGCATTTTTACGGTTGGATGTTTTTCTACAAAATTGCTAATTCCTTTCGCAGAGACCATCATAACTCCTACTGCAATAACTACTGCTGTTACCATTACACCTAATTCTTTCGCCATACCAACCGCGGTTATAACTGAATCAAGTGAAAACACCATATCAAGTAATAATATTTGAATAATTACGCTTGTAAAAGATTTTATTACCTTACTTGATTTTGAATGTTCTTCTCCCTCCAGTTTGTCGTGAATTTCAAAAGTGCTTTTTGCCAGCAGGAACAATCCTCCGCCAATTAATATTAAATCCCTGCCGCTTATTTCCTGCGCGAAAACAGTAAAAAGAGGTAGAGTTAATTTCATTATCCACACAATTGAAAAAAGCAAAAGAATTCTGGATATCATTGCAAGGGCTAAGCCAGTGATTCTTGCTTTGTTCTGCTGTTCCTTTGGAAGCTTGCCGGAAAGAATAGAAATAAAAATAATGTTATCTATACCGAGTACGATTTCAAGTACAGTTAAAGTTAAAAGTGCTATCAGTGATTCAGGGTTTGTAATCCATTCCAATTTATCATCTCAGAATTTTGTTAAAGATATTTATTTCCATCCTGTCTTCTCTCTTATAATAGGTTCAAGATAGGCTGCAATTTTTTCATGTCCCTTTTTATTCGGATGAAACTGGCAACCGAAGTCATTTGGTTTTTTTAATTTTACATCCAGTTTTACAAAATAAACTTTTTTATCCTTCATTTCGTTTGCTGCACTTTTAATATAATCGCAGTGAGGATCTTTACGTATCGGACCGCATAAAGCAAAAATGTGTGCCAAGGGATATTCATTGCGCACATACTTTAAAAATTGAATATAAGCTGTTCTGAAATTTGCCCTCTTGGGAAAAGGTTTTACCCAGTAATCATTTCTTCCAAGTCTGATTACAACAACATCGGGTTGATAATCGAAAAAATTCCACTCGAGAGAATCATTAAAGCAAGTTTTATTATAATAGTATGGAAGAGGCTGTAAAGAGGTTCGGGTTGAATCACCATGATTTCTCACTACTCCAATTCCAGAAACGGCAATAACATTGCAGTAAGCTTTTAATTTTCTTGCAAGCACAGGACCGTAAGCAATGTAGTTGTTTTCAGTTTCACGCGAGAATTCGCAATCAGGTGATTTTCCTTCATTTCCAAATCCTGCAACAAATGAATCACCTATAAATTCCATTCTTCTTTTACGCTGCAATCCCAATGGATGGAGAGTTTTATCTTCTTCAAGAATAAAACCCTGGAAGGAAGCTACTCCGAATTTAGCTTCTGTTCTTTTACTAATGGTTATAAGGTGTTTGCCTGGAGAAAGACTATTAGAAATATTATATACAACAGAACTATCAGTCCTCAAAATTGTTTTTAATTTCCCATCGATAAATACATTGTAATCGTTGTTCCCATCTGTAAGTCTTATAGAAATACTTCTGCCTTCAAACACCGCATGTATTGATGACCCCGGCCAATCAAAACGTGGATTTTTGGTATCATTAAAATCAAATCTACCTTCATAAATAATTAATGGATCATCTGCATCTATGTAACCATTTGATGAAAAAAATGTACAGGAAAAACTTCCAATGAGAAGGAAAAATAAAAACGGTAATAACTGTTTATAATGAATTTTTGAACTAAGCATTTTCATTTGTGATTAATTTAGTTCTCACTAATAGAACATAGTGCAATAAGTGAATTAAATTTCATCTTTTATTTTATTACTGATTAGTATGCTCAAGCCGGAATAATTGTTCAATACTTTGATGAGGTTTGTAATTCGTCGTAAGTTAAATTTAAAGCTTCCGCAGAAAGCAAAAATTTTGTATAGTCTTCTTTTGGATTATTAAACACTTCCATTGTTTCTCCGTGTTCAACTATTTCTCCTTTTTTCAAAATAATTATTCTGTCTGCAAGATTTCTTAAAATCCGCAAATCGTGACTAACACAAATCATTGTAAGATTAAAATCTTTATTTAACCCCTTAAAAAGTTTGACAAGATTTAACTGCGATTCAATATCCTGTGCTGAAAATGGTTCATCCAAAATTAATAGTGCAGGTTTCACGGCGAGTAACCGCCCAAGTGCAGCTCTTTGCTGTTCACCTCCACTGAGCTGATAGCCTCTTCTTTTGTAAAGCTCTTTTGGGAATCCCACAGAATTTAGAATTTTGCTTTTTTCTGTTTCTATGTTCTCTTCACTAACTCCATTTATCTTTAAAGCTTCATCAATGATGCTTTGCACTTTTCTAAATGGATTTAAAATCTCCCCATGATTCTGAAATAAAATTTGTATCGGTCTGCTTTTTCTTTTTATATTTTGCTTTTCCAAATCAAATAAAATGTTACCACTGTTCGGGCTAATTATTCCTGCAATAACTTTTGCAAGTGTCGATTTCCCACCCCCGGACTCGCCGCAAATTCCTAATATTTCGCCCTGCTCAACATCAAATGAAACATTCATCAAAATGTTGAACTGCTTCTTTTTCGCTTCTTTTACTTCAACCGAGTAAAAAATATTTTCAACTTTAAGCAGTGGCATTCTCTATTTCTTTAAAGGATTGAATAAATCTTTTCATTTCATCATCACTTGTAGATTTCATAAAATCATCCGGCTTTAAAAAACTGCTGAGCATTCCGTTCGAGAGATAAGCAATACAATCAGAAGAATTTTTGGCAAAGTTTAAATCCTGTGTAACTATCAAAACAGATTTATCATTTTCTTTTACAAATTCTTTCAGTTTGAGAAGGATCAAATTTGTGGCGGCGTAATCGACTCCGGAAGTTGGTTCATCTAAAATTAATAAATCAGGATTTGTGAAGAGAGCCAGAACGATTAAAAGCCGCTGTGCCATACCACCGCTCAATTCGTAAGAATGTAGGTTAGACAATTCTTTGTAAGTCGGCAGTAAAAAGAAAAGTAAAGACTGTTCAATTATAATTGGGTCAACCTCAGAGAGATCAAAAAAATATTTAAGCTTTTTAAGTGGATCAAAACTATTCGCAGCATCCTGAAAAACATAGCGAATTTTATTTTTTCTAATCTCTCTTAAGTTTTCTTCTGATGTGTTAAGTAGATCTGTCTCACCATAAAAAATTTCACCAATAACCTCGTATTCATTAATTGGAAGAAGTGCTGCGAGCGATTTGATTAAAGTTGATTTGCCCGAACCATTTTTGCCTAAGATCGAATATACTTTCCCTTTTTCAACTTTAAAATTTAAGTTTTTCAGTATTGTTTTTTTTCTGTCGTTGCCCAGAACCGAAACTGAATTTATATCAACTTTAAGCATCAATTAAAATGTTTGTTTTTCTTTTACTCAACAAAATAATAAATTGGAGTGAAAAATTACTATTAGTAATAATTTAAAGGCGAAATGAACCGCAACATTATCAAAATTTCCCTGCTTTTAATTCTCCCTTTTATATTTACTTTTTGTGATTCTAAAACTTCAAAGCAAAACAATCGGATTGTAATTGGTATTTCAGCAGATGTACAAACCTTCAATCCGCTTTTTACTATTAGTGTTGATGAAGGTGCAATAACAGAGCTGCTTTACTTAGGTCTGTTTGATTTTAGATGGAATGAAGATGACGGAGCAATAGATGCTCATGCAATGCTTGCAGAAAAATGGGAATGGGCAGATGATTCATCTTCTATAAAAATATATTTAAGAGATGATGCTTTCTGGAGCGATGGAAAACAGATTACCGTAGATGATGTTATTTTTTCTTTTGATGCTTATTCTGATCCTTTGGTCCAAAGCAGATTGTATGGTACGTTTAAAAACTTGTTTGTTGATGAAGAAAATCATATCGATGTAAAGGAAACGTTTGAAATTATATCTCCTTTTGAGTTTAAAGTTAAATTTCCCTTGAACTCAGTTCCGAATCTTGATGTAATAAGTTTACCTATCATTCCAACTCATATTTTTAAAGATATAAAACGCGATGAGCTTTCAAATTCTGAGTACAACTTTAAACCTGTTTCAAGCGGTAGCTACTATTTAAAGAAGTGGGATAAAAATCAAACCATTACTCTTGCTGCAAATAAAAATTCATTTCTCTACGATAATGAGCAGATAAATGAAATTGTATTTAAAGTTGTTCCTGATTACTCTTCAAAAATTCTGCAACTTCAAAAAGGCGAAATTGATTTGCTCGAATTAGTTAAGGTTGATGATATTGAAGAGATAGAAAGTAACGGAGATTTAAAGATTGTTCCCGTTATCGGAAGGGAATATGATTACGTAGGTCTAAACAATATTGATCCCAAAGCTTATTCGGGCGGTGAAATCGTTCCGAATAAATTATTTGGTAGCAAAAATGTGCGCAAAGCAATAAGCTATGCAATCAACAGAAAAGAAATACTAAATGAATATCTTTTAGGATATGGTGAGCTTGCAGCAACACCAGTTTCATCAATATTTCAAATTGAATTTAATGATGATGTAAGTCCCTATGAATTCAATTTAACCAGAGCAAAAAGTCTACTTGCTTCCGAAGGCTGGATTGATATTGATCAGGATGGAATTCTCGAAAAAGGAAACGATAAATTTAGTTTTACACTTTATTATCCTTCAGGCATTCCACTTAGAGAATTTGCTTCAATGGTCGTACGAAACAATCTTAAAGCAGTCGGAGTTGATGTTAAACTTGAAATTGTTGAACTCGGAACTCTAATTGACTATCTGTTTGAAAAGAAAATAGATGCATGGATGTTAGGCTGGTATGTTCCGATCCCTGTTGAGTTAAAACCATATTGGTATTCCGAATTTGATAGTACCCCATTAAATTTTGCGAGCTACAGAAATGTAAAAGTGGATTCTCTGCTCGATTTACTTCAAACAAAAATTTCTGTTGCAAAGCGAATTGAAACTATCAAAGACTTTCAAAAAATAGTTCATGATGACGAGCCGGTTTCATTTTTATATTGGATACCGAATATATGTGTTTACAATAAAAGAATTGCTGAAATTAATATTACTCCACTCGGGACAGTAAATCACTGCTGGGAATGGAGATTGAAATAAAAAATAAATCTGAAAAAATATCCAACTCGCAAACTAAACAAAGAGGCAAAGCACTATTTAAAAGATTATTTTCATCGTTGCTTACATTGTTCCTGCTTGCAAGTTTACTTTTTATTCTTGTAAGGCTTTCGCCCGGCGATCCCACACAAAAATTTGTTTCTGCACAACTCAGTCCCGAACTATCACAAAAAATTTCAGAAAAGTTTATGCTGGATAAACCGGTATTAGAACAATATTTTGCATTTTTGTCTAATGTGGCAAAAGGTGATTTAGGCATTTCGTATAATTACAGATTACCAGTGCTGGAGGTTGTTTGGGAATATTTTTCATTCACATTTGTCTTTTCGATCCTGAGCATTTGCATTCAATTAATATTTAGTTTTTCGATTGCTCAATTTGTTTTGCAAAGAAAAAATAAATTTTTAAGCAAGGGAATTTCAAACCTTTCACTTTTTGTTTACTCAATTCCCTCCTTTGTACTTGGAGTTTTTTTAATTTATTTCTTTTCAGTAGCGCTAAACCTGTTTCCAATTTCAGGATTAAAATCTTTAGACTACGATAGTTTTTCATTTTCCGGCAAAATGTTAGATCAGCTTTGGCATTTAGTTCTTCCGCTGATAACACTTTCTGCAGCAGGCACTGCAATGTTTTATAAATATATTAAAGAAGGAATGGATGATGTGTTGCATCAAACTTACATTTTAAATCTTAAAGCAAGTGGTCTAAAGGAAAAAGAAATTATAAAGAAACATGTTATGCCCAACGCTTTAAGTCCATTAATCTCCGTTGCTGGTATAGAACTTGGCGTACTTTTAGGCGGTGCATTAATTACAGAAGTTATTTTTAGTTTACCGGGAATGGGAAGATTAACAGTTGATTCTATTCTTTCAAGGGATTATCCACTAATTATAGGCTGCGTTTTAACTGCGGGTGTAGTTATGATTTTAGCAAATTTTGTTGCAGATATTGTTAAAATAAAATTCGATAAAAGGTTACTTAAAGGTTTGCTTAATTGAAAATGAAAATTAGATTAATACATTGGCTTTTATTACTTTGGCTTATTTTACTTGTATTCCAGTACGATGTGTTACTAAAATATTTTGCTTTGTGGTTCAGCTACACAAAATTATTTATTACTGATTTCAGAGGTGCGCTCGATATCTTAAATTTAAAACTTATTGATGTCATTCTTGCTGTAAAACTGTTTATCGTTTTACCCTTGCTTTATTTTATTTTTAGAAAGAAATGGAAATTTCTGCAAATTAGATTAAATTTTTCATACGGACTTCTTTTAATTCTCATTTGGATTTTGATATTTGCACCTATAATTACAAATGAAAATCCTGAATTTTCAAAAAACCTTTCCGTAACAAAACTTCTGCCACCTTTAAGTAATCTGAAAGTATTAAAGCTAGTTGATGAACCGAATAAATCAATTACTGAAAAAGAGAAATTTATTCATCAAGTAAAAAAGACAATTAAACAGCCATTTAATGAGCAAATTGTCTTTGCAGACAGCGTAGTAATTTCTGATAATGTAATTTACTTTCAGAAAAGCCAGAGGATAGAAATACAAAAAGAAGAGCTGATATTAAAAGCAGGAAGTCCCGTTATTGATAACAAATTTTTTCTTTTAGGAACAGATGAATACGGAAGGGATAATTTTTCACGCTTAATTTATGGGACTAGAATTTCACTGTTTACAGGATTCGGCGCAGTAATTGTTTCATTCTTTATTGGAATTATTTTAGGATTTATTGCCGGTTACAGTGGTGGAATTTTTGATACTGCACTTAATCGCTTTACTGAACTTTTTCTTTCGTTTCCTGTTATTTATTTAATTGTTTTAATATTAGCACTCTTTGGAAGCTCATTATTTTCTGTAATTGTTGTATTAGGTGTTTCTGGATGGATGACACTTTTTAAAATAGTTAGAGGCGAAGTAGTTTCATTAAAACAAAAAGATTTTTTTATCTCCGCAGAACTAATTGGATTGAATAAATCGAGCTTACTTACAAAAGAAATTCTTCCTGTAATTTTAGCACCGGTAATCGTAAATCTTGTTTTTCTTTTTAGCAATGTTATTCTTGCTGAAGCTGCATTGAGTTACTTAGGTTTAGGTACCGGTAATTTGTACCCTTCGTGGGGAGCAATGATAAATTCAGGACAGGAGTATATTTATAAAGCATGGTGGCTGATAGTTTTTCCGGGCGCTGCACTTATTTTAACTCTTTTTGCAGTTAACTCATCCGGTAGGGAGATAAACAAAATAATTAATCCAAGATTAGAAAGATGATTAATAAGCGATACAGCATTATAAAGAAAATAGGAGAGGGCAGAAGCTCTGTCTATCAATGCAGCGATGTAGAAATTCCGGATTTAACTTTTGCTATTAAAGTTTTACCGCCGGATATTAATGAAATTGAGAAAACTAATTTTATTCGCGAGTATTTTATTTTACAAAAACTCGATCATCCAAACATTATTAAATCTTATGAAACTGGAACTGTAGTGCATGTTGACGATGATAGTGGAATTCAAACGGGTTCAACCTTTATAACATTTGAATATTTTGAATCAGCGGAACTACTGAACTCAGAATTAATAAAGAGCGAAGAAAATTTAAAAGAGATTACAATCCAAATTTGTTCAGCACTCTACTATTTGCACCAGTCGCGTTACATTTATTACGATTTAAAACCTGAAAACATATTAGTATCATCAATCGGTGGCAAACTGTTTATAAAATTAATTGATTTAGGGCTGGCTGAGTACTCACCCGATTCGGAAAATTATTCTATCAAAGGAACTGCACAATATATTGCACCGGAGCTTTTAAAGAAAGAAGCACACAATCATTCCGTTGATTTATACTCACTTGGAATGATGTTATACAGGATATTATATAACCGGTTCCCATTTGAGACAAACACTGAGATCGAAATTTATAAAGAACAGATCGAGAGTGAATTTGAATTTCCACAGGTAGATAATTTTTCCAAATCAATGTTTGATATAACTAAAAAGCTTCTAGCAAAAGATCCGGTAGACAGGTTTGATAATGCTTTGGAAGTTCTTAGAGAGCTTGGAGTTGAAAATCAAATTAAACTAAACCTTGATTTTGTTCCTAGCAAAATTTTAGCTGGAAGAAATAAAGAAATAGAAACTTTGAACGATTATATAAAAGATAAACAGAGCACTGAAATAATTTCAATAAAGGGCTTCGATGGGGCAGGTAAAACTTTGCTCCTGAATGAACTGCATCATCTTTACTACAGTTCAATACTTATTGGAGATGTAAAAGGTAAAAAGGGTGTCGATTTAGTTCGATACATGTTGCGCAAGCTAATTTTCTCCCATTCGGTATTCACATTTTTAGATGAAGATATACAAAAAAATACAGTTGAATTATTTAATAAGCTTGATGATAATTTTCTAAAAGATTTTAAATCGGTCGTTACTAAAATCTCATCTCAATGTAAATTTATTTTATTGATAGATGATTTTAATTTATTCGATGATTTTGCTTTTGAACTATTTAGAGAAACTATTCAGATATTGCAAATCAATAACACAAAAATTATTGTTGCAGAATCATCAGAACGAGCAGCTTCAACATATAAACTTTATAACGTTAAAGAAATTGTTTTATCGGCTTTTACAAAATATCAGCTTGATGAATTTATTGATAAAAGCTTTATAGACAGCTTTCCTAAGAAAGAAATTGGAGAATTGATCCTAGCAAACTCAGATTTGATGCCCGGCAATATCATTTCATTTATAAAAGATTTGATTCAATTTAATATTTTACAATTTACAGGCTCAGGTGTTATTGTTGCAGATGAGGAGAACAAGTTATCACTGTTAGGTCAAACACATTCTGCCATTTATGATTTAAGACTATCGAGTTTATCGGAAAAGGAAATCGATATTGTTAAGACACTTTCTGCTTTCGATGTGGTAATTGACTTATTCACTCTTGCTCAAATAGTAAATCTTTCGATTGAAGAAACAGAAAAATATATTCCCAACATTCAATTGAACAATATACTTCAGCATTTTACTTCTGGTCAAAATCTTCTTTTCACTTCAGATGGATTAAAGAAACATGTTTATTCACAAATTGATAATAAAGAAAAATTTCATTTGGACATAGCAAGTAAGATTAGCAAAGTCTTAACATCATTTAATAAAAATGAACTTGCAAGACACTATGAACTTGCAGGTGAGTACGAACTTTGCTTTAATATTTTAGAAACTGAGATTGTGGAAACAGAAAAACATTCGGCTTTCGCTTATATGAAAATCATTCTTGAAAACCTTTTAAAGTTACCGTTATCAGTTAATTCGCTGAATCAAGTGAAGATTAAGTTAAGTGAAGTTTATTATAAGCTAAGCGATTTCAAATCTGCCATTAAGACTATAGAAACTCTCCAGGAATCAGAAATAATTGAAGAAAAAATTAACAGTGTGAAAACCATTCAAGCTGGCTCCCTTATTGGAGTTGGCGAGTTTGAATCTGGTAAAGAAATTATTAATGAATTATTAGAAAGAATAAATGATAATTCGGAAAAACAGAGACTTAGACTAGAACTCGCTTATGCTGATTTCGAGCAAAAAAAATATGAAGATGCTGAAAATGGTTGTGATTTAGTTTTAAATAACCCGGATTCTAATGCAGAATTAAAAGGAAGATGTTACAATTTAAAAGGCATGCGGAAGATTTATCAGGACAACGACCTTAACTCAGCACTTTCTGAGTTCAACAAAGCACTAATAAGTTTTAAAGATGCAGATTCGCCTAGAAGAGTTGCTGGAATGGAAGTAAATATTGGAAATATTTATACGCTGTTAAGTGATTACAATAAAGCTGAAGAACATTGGCAAGTAGCTTTAGAAATAAATCGTTCGGTTGGGAACCTCGAGCAAGAGGGTCTTATTTTATTGAACCTTGGAGTTTTTTACTTTTTTAGGGGTAATTATGATCAAGCAATTGAATCATATGAGAAAGCAAGAAAAATATTTTTAAGTCTTGGCAATCAATTAAACTATGGTCTAGTGCTATTAAACAGGGGAGAGACATATTTAGCAATTTGTGAATACGAAAATTCGCTAGATTCTCTCGAAGATGCTGAAAAGATTTTTAATCAAATAGAAAATTATGAAGAACTGTCCGAGGTTTATTTGGTTTTAAGTAAGCTGTACTTAATAATTGGTTTTCGGGATAAGTTGGAAGAAACAATTAAAAAATTTAAGGAAAATCTAAAAAAGAAAAAGCTTCCTAAAAAGTACGATCTTAATTTAAAGTTTCTATTAATACTACTTTCATCAATTGACAATATGAATATCGAAATTGAAGAACTTAAAACTGTTGCCGCTGAATTTAAAGACTTTGATGACAAAAGTTATTACGCAGATTGCATCTTCCTTTTAGTTAAGAAATTAGTCATAGATGAGAAATTTAACGATGCACTATTACAAATAAATCAGCCCTATCTCCTTGATTTATGTTCACAAAATTCTATATTGGAGGCACAGAGGGAATATTTTTTGGGAATTATATCACAAAAGCATGCATCTGATGAACTCTTGCCACCATTGGATCACTTTGAAAAAGCTTATACTCTTGTTAAAGATGAAAATGTATCCGAAATAACCTGGAAAATTCTTTTGGCTATTTCAGAACTATATATTGAACGCGGTAACTTATCTAAAGCAAAAGCTTTTACTATTTATGGAAAGGAACTAGTCTATTTTATTTCAGAAAATATTCAATCGCCAAGGCTTAGAGCCGCATATTTGAAAGAACAGGAAAGGTTTAAAGCAATTCAAAAATTTGAAAGTTTCTATTCATCATAGTTCTTTATGTCTGAAGAAAAAGTTAACATAAAAGTCTATTCTGATTTACCTGATCTTGTTCCGGTTACATCTGCGCTCAAACAATTAGAATTAAAAGGATTTCCTATCAATGTAATTTATTTAAATGAATTTGAAATATCAGAAAATGATATAGTTATTTTAAATATCGAATCACTAGACTCTGCACACTTGAAGAACTTAATAATAAAGAAAAAAAGCATTACAAATAAAGTTGTAATCATTATAAGAAATACAGAGGCACTGTTAGTTACTTCACTTTTAAAGCATGGTTTCATTGATATATTTGTGTTTCCCTATGAAGTGTTAAAGTTTACTTCATTCTTAGCTGAGCTCATTTCTAACAAGGCGTATATAACAGAAACTAATCGTCTCGGCACATTCGGAATGAGTAAGCACGGTATTAAATCGATTATAGGGGAGTCTGATAAGCTTATAAAAGCTGTTGATCTGGCAAGAAAAGTATCTGAAAAAAGTAACGCAAATGTTTTAATTTTAGGCGAAACAGGAACAGGCAAAGGATTATTTGCAAGAGCTATTCATAACAACGGTCCAACCAGCCAATTTCCGTTTATAGATATTGTTTGTACAGCCATCCCGGAAACTCTGTTGGAGTCTGAACTATTTGGATACGAAGCCGGTGCTTTTACAAATGCAAGATCAAGAAAGGTTGGTCTATTTGAACTTGCAGACAGAGGCACTTTATTTTTAGATGAAATTGGTGATCTTAGTAATAATATTCAAAAAAAGCTGCTGAGAGCTATTGAGAAAAAAGTTATTAAAAGATTAGGCGGTGTTACTGATATTCCTGTAAATGCCAGAATAATTTCTGCAACCAACAGAGATTTGGAATCAATGGTTAATGATAATCTGTTTAGAAGAGATCTTTTCCACAGATTAAATGTAGTTACAATTGAAATACCACCACTAAAGGAACGCCCGGAGGATATCATTCTGCTTACAAATCATTTTGTTGAAGAATTTGATAAACAATTTGAAAAGAACATTAAAAAAGTTGATAAGGATGTGCAGCACTTTCTTAAAGGCTATCCATGGCCCGGTAATGTTAGGGAATTGAGAAACGCTATTGAACGAGCTGTATTGCTAAGTGATAGTAGTAAATTAGAATTAGCTGATTTTACAAATCTGATTCGAAATGTACCTATTGAATTCCAGGATAAAATTTTTGAAGAAGACTCTTTACCGCATCTTATTAGAATGGATGTAAATTATGGGTCAACTGATTTAAGAAAATTGCAAAAACATTATGCAAGAGAAGTCCTGAAAAAATTAGACGGAAATAAAACGCAAACTGCTCGATTATTAGGTGTATCGAGACCAAAGCTTGATACTTTATTGAGAGATAAATAGGAAACAATAGTAAATTGATTGATTAAAAAAGTTCAAAAAACGATGTTTTTGTGATTTTGTCTATCGAAATGGGATAACTAATTATTGTAAATATTTTTTACAAAAACGATTTAAAGAATGCTCTTTCAAGTAATAATTACCTAGAAAAACCTCACTTTTACTCAATTTTTTAATTTAACCTACAATTTCTCATGGCATAAACATTGGCTAATGAACAGTTCGCTGGTGAGGGCTCCGTACGCGGAGTTCCGGGTGAGGCGAACAACAAACTACTAGTAGTGTGTCATATTAAAAAAGAGTGGTACTATGCGTAAACTTATATTATCCCTAACCCTGTGTGGGGGACTGTTCATATCCGGACTCGCCCAGGTTGCTGATAATGTAAATGAGGCAACCAGGTATCGGGTTGCTCAGGATAATATAACTGCCATAGCAGAAAGCCACAATCTTTCCTCTTTTGAGGTAACCCAAACAGATTTACAAGTTCTTGAGAGCAGATCAAATGCTCAATTAGAAGAACTTGGCAGCCGTTTTGGCTGGGTCAGATCATCTTCACAACTTGAAGA
>CBDUAV010000064.1:0-17966 GCA_965365225.1 uncultured Ignavibacteria bacterium
TCAACAAATAAATCACGTTTCGACGAATCAATAATCTCCATTTTATTATTTCTTTATCATTACCCGAAAGTAGTACTTCCGGCACTTTCATTCCTCGGTATTCTGCAGGCCTAGTAAAGTAAGGAGCTTCAACAGTCTCTCCGTCTTGAAACGAATCATCGAGAGCGGCTTCGCTGTCATTTAAAACTCCGGGAATTAATCTAACAATCGCATCCACTAAAATTAAGCCTGGCAACTCACCGCCGGTAAGCACAAAATTACCGATTGAAATTTCATTGGTAGCAAACTTTTGCCTTACACGATCATCAATTTCTTTATAGTGACCGGCAATTAGAATTATATTTTCAGCCAGTGAAAACCTGTTTGCCAATTTTTGATCAAATATTTTTCCTTTAGGAGTAGTAAAAATAACATGATCATAATTCCGTATTGATTGAAGAGATTCTATACCCTCAAAAAATGGTTCGGGTTTTACTATCATTCCCGGACCGCCGCCAAAAGGTTTATCATCAATCTGCTTGTGCTTATCGTGCGTATAATCTCTAAGATTGTGAATAAAAAGTTCAAGTTTTTTCTTATCCTGAGCCCTTTTAATTATACTGGTTTTTAATGGGCTTTCGAGCAAATCTGGAACTGCAGTAATTATATCAATTCTCATTTTCATCTTCAAAAAAATCTTTTTCAATCTTTAGAGATAATCTCTTCTTCTCCGGTTGAAATTTTTCAATAAGTTCAAGAACAAATGGAACAAGCTGTTCGGTGCCATCATCTTTTTTAACTACTAAAACATCATTAGCCGGTAATTTCAATATTTCTGTAACAACACCGATTTTTTCATCTCTAATAAAAACATTCACATCCATTAAATCGTGTATAAAAAAATGATTCTCGGGTAGCTTTACAACGTTTGCATCGTCGACAAAAATTTTTCTTCCAACAAGTACCTGAGAATCTCTTATGCTATCAAAATTTTTAAATTTAAGTAAAAAACTTTCTTTGTGTTTTTTTACTTCAGTAACAATAAAAGTTTTTTTATCCCCCCAGAAATCCAGATATACTTTTTCCAGATTAAAGAAACGCTCCGGATAATCCGAAATTGGAATTATTTTAACAAATCCATCGATGCCAACGTGCTGTTCAATTTCAGCAATTAAATAAAAATCTGCCACAAATTGAAAAGCTTGATATTAGTCAACTATTTCCAAAATTGCTCGTTTCCCATCTTTGGCAGCAATAGCGGTAAGAAGTGTTCGCATTGCCTGAGCTGTTTTGCCCTGTTTGCCGATAACCTTTCCTACGTCATCGGCTTTTACCCTAAGCGAGAGAACAATCTTTTTGTCTTCCTGAACGGATTCATCAATCACTACATTTTCCGGATTATCTACCAGATGCTTGGCAATAAATTCAATGAACTCCTTCATTGTAAGAGCCTCCTCTTTAGCGCTGAGAGCAGTATAGAACTAAAGTACAGAAATAATAAACTGCAATCCCAGTTTACTTTTCTTCAGAAGCAGCGCCGTTTTCTTCTGCTGTACTCTCTTCCTCTTTTGCTTCCAACTTCAGTTCTTCAGCCGGAGTTTCTTCTGCTTTTACTTCTTCAGTAGTTTCTGTTGAAACCTTCTCTTCTGTCTTAACCTCCTCATTAGTTTCGGCTGAAGCTTTTTCCTCTGCTTTTTTCTTTTTGGCAGATTTTTTTTCACGTTTCTTAGTTGAACTCGCTTCTTTCATCTTCTGCCAATCTTCTAGTTCAGTTTTTATTTTTTCATCATCAAGTCCTTTTGACATGAGTTCTTTTTTGAGAGTAATTCCCTTCTGTCTTAAAAGACTTTTAACTGTGCTCGTAGGCTGAGCACCGACATTCAGCCAATAAAGAACTCTGTCTTCTTTAATCTCAAAAGTGTGCGGTTCGGTTAAAGGATTATACAATCCCACAGCCTCAATAAATTTACCATCACGCGGTGATCTAGCATCTGCTGCAACCAGTTTATATACAGGTTGCTTTTTCTTACCCATTCTTCTTAATCTTAACTTAACTGCCAAGTTTTTTATCCTCCGGATTTAATTCAATTAATCAATTAAAATTTAAATTTTTTAACGATGATTGTGAAAGACCACCTTTACCGGAAATTTTTCCAATCATCTTTTGCATTTGAGAAAATTGTTTTACCATTCGGTTTACATCCTGAATAGATGTACCACTTCCTCTAGCAATTCTTTTTCTTCTGTTTCCATTCAAGATTTTTGGATCCCTTCTTTCTTTAATGGTCATCGAATTGATAATTGCTTCAACTTTTACAAGCGCATTATCATCAATTTGCGCATTCCGTATCTGCGAACTTATCCCCGGGACCATTCCAAGTAGCGAAGATAGAGAACCCATTTTCTTGATAACTTTAATTTGCTTAAGAAAATCATCAAAATCAAATTTATTTTTTTTTAGTTTTTCTTCTAACTGCTCAGCTTCCCGTATATCGAAGCTTTGCTGGGCTTTTTCTACTAACGAAATTACATCACCTTTGCCTAAAATTCGGGAAGCAAGTCTATCTGGGTGAAAAACTTCTAAAGAATCCAATTTTTCACCATTACTAACAAATTTAATGGGTTTTCCAACCACGGATCTAATCGACAGAGCTGCTCCACCCCGTGCATCACCATCCAGCTTTGTAAGCACAATTCCATCAAAATCTACTGTTTCGTTAAAAGTTTTTGCAGAATTTACTGCATCCTGGCCAGTCATTGCGTCAACAACGAACATAATCTCAGTTGGATTCACAATTTCTTTAATATCCGCAACCTCTTTCATCATTTCTTCATCAACATGAAGCCGACCAGCAGTATCAAAAATCAAAGTATCAATTTTTTGTAGAGCAGCAAATTTTAATGCATCACTAACCGCTTTTCGCGCATCTGGTACCTCAATAGAGTAGACATTTACTCCTATTTTATCACCAAGTTGGATTAACTGTTCAATTGCAGCAGGACGATGAACATCTGCAGCAACAAGTAAAACCTTTCTTTTATTTTCTTTTAATCGTTTTGCAAGCTTAGCACAGAAAGTTGTTTTGCCCGATCCCTGAAGCCCAACAGACATTATAGTTGTAATTCCCGATGCATTTATTTTTAGTTCACTTTTATTTGCACCAAGCAAATCAACCAATTCATCAAAAATAATTTTAGTGATTAGCTGCCCAGGCGAGATTGAAGAAACCACTTCTTTTCCAAGGGCCTTTGCAGTAACCTTTTCTATAAATTCTTTTGCTACTTTATAATTAACATCTGCATCAAGCAGAATACGGCGTATTTCCCTTAGAGAATCCGAAATATTTTTTTCATTTAACCTACCCTGCCCTCTAACTTTTTTTAGTGCAGTTTCTAATTTTAGTGATAAATCTTCGAACATAGTTTTCTATTAAAATAAAATCATATTAAATGTGCAGGTTAGATTAGGAACTAGCTTTAAGAGCGTTTGCGCCAGAAACAATTTCAAGAATTTCCTTAGTGATTGAAGCCTGCCGTTCTTTGTTGTAAGTAATATTTAAAGATCGAATTAATTCCTGTGCATTAGTTGTTGCGTTGTCCATTGCAGTCATCCTGGCTCCTAGTTCGGCAGCATTGGATTCTAACAGGATTCTCCAAAATTGTGCTTTAAGTTGTTTTGGGAGTAGATAATTAAAAATTGATTTCTGATCGGGTTCGAAGATGTAATTTTCAGAATTTGATTTTCCATCTTCCGAACTAGCTTTTATAGGAATTGGAAGTATCTGTTCAACAATGATTTTCTGCTGTACCATCGAAACAAATTGATTATAGATAACAATAACCTTATCAAATTCTTCTTTATCAAATCGAGATAAAACTTCGTTATAAATATGCAAAGCGGAATTGATTTCAAGTGATGAAAAAAGCCCCGTATTTTTAGCGATTACTTCATAGTTTCTTCTGCTAAAGTAATCAGTAGCTTTTTTACCGACAGTAAAAAGTTTTGCTTTTACTTCTCCCGCTTTTGTCTCTTCATTTATATACCGAACTGCTTCTTTTATAATATTTGTATTGAATGCTCCGCACAAACCTCTATCAGATGTAACAATAATAACACAAAGGTTGGATACTTCCTTCGGTTTTAAAAATGTGTGAGCAATAATATCTTCTTCAGTAATCAGATGCGAAAGCATTTCAGAAATTTTACCTGCATACGGTCTTGCGCTCACTATTCTCTGCTGTGCACGGCGTAACTTTGCAGTGGCAACCATTTTCATTGCTTTAGTAATTTTCTGAGTGTTTTTAACACCCACAATTCTTCTTTTTATGTCGCGTAAAGTAGCCACTAAATTTTAAGCACTTTTCTTAAATACTTTTAGAAAATCTTCTGCGGCATTTACAATTTTGCCTTCAAGCTCATCTGAAATTGCTTTTTCTTTTTTCAGAGTTTCAAAAACATCATTGTGTTTAACTTCAAAAAATTCCAAAGCTTCTTTCTCAAATCTTTTTACATCACCAACTGGAACAGAGTCCATAAAACCTTTTGTACCTAAAAAGATACTTACGATTTGTCTTTCAACAGGTACAGGAGAATACTGTCCCTGCTTTAATAGTTCAACTAATCTTGAACCTTTTGCTAAAGTTCTCTGTGTAGATTGATCGAGATCGGAGCCAAATTTTGCAAAAGCTTCTAATTCTCTATACTGTGCAAGGTCGAGTTTTAGCGTTCCGGCAACTTTTTTCATCGCTTTAACCTGTGCATTACCGCCAACGCGTGAAACAGAAATACCAACGTTAATAGCAGGTCTTACACCTGCGTTAAATAAATTTGATTCAAGATAAATTTGTCCATCAGTAATAGAAATAACGTTAGTTGGAATGTATGCCGAAACATCGCCCTGCTGCGTTTCAATAATCGGTAAGGCAGTAAGACTGCCACCACCAAGATCATCACTCAGCTTTGAAGCTCTTTCTAACAATCTGGAATGGAGATAAAAAACGTCACCCGGGAAAGCCTCTCTTCCGGGGGGTCGTCTTAATAACAGAGAAAGTTCGCGATATGCGGCAGCCTGTTTTGAAAGATCATCATAAATAACTAAAGCGTGTTTGCCACTATCTCTAAAATACTCACCAAGAGTAGCTCCTGAATAAGGCGCGATATATTGAAGTGGTGCAGGTTCCCAGGCGGCGGCGGCAACAACGGTTGTATAATCCATCGCGCCTTGTTCCTGAAGTTTAGCAACAACTTGTGCAACAGTTGAACTTTTTTGTCCCACTGCAACGTAAATGCAGTAAACAGGTTTAACACCTAAACTTTTTGCCTCTTCCGTGTGTGTGTATTTTTGATTGATAATAGTATCAATTGCAACTGCTGTTTTACCTGTTTGCCTGTCTCCAATAATTAATTCTCTTTGCCCTCTTCCTATTGGTATCATCGCATCAACTGCAGTAATACCTGTTTGCAGAGGCTCTTTAACAGGTTGCCTTTGAATTACACCAAGGGCTTTTCTCTCAATAGGTAAAAATTCTTTCGTGTTGATGGCACCCTTTCCGTCAATTGGAATGCCGAGTGGATTTACAACGCGTCCTAATAACTCTTCACCCACGGCAATAGATGCAACTCTTTTTGTTCTTTTAACAGTATCGCCTTCTTTAACCAAAGAACTCTCACCAAAAAGAACACATCCTACACTATCTTCATCAAGATTGAGAACCATTCCTATAACGTTATTAGGAAACTCAACAAGTTCAGTTGCCATAACTTTGCTCAATCCGTAAACCCTTGCAATACCATCGCCAATCTGCAGGACGGTACCAACATCATAAATATCAACTTCACTTTCGAAGCCAGCAAGCTGTTTTCTTAATATCGCAGATATTTCATCTGGTCTAACTTCTGCCATTATTTTTTCCCTTTAAAATCTTTTACTTAATTAAGCGAAAATCCGCTTACGAGAAATTGTTTTTTTAATAATTCAAGTTGATGCCGTACGGAAGCATCATACATTGTATCGCCGGCTTTGGCAATAAAACCGCCAACAAGCGATTCATCAACTAGAAGATTCAATCTGATTTTTTTTCCTAAAATTTCTTCAAGTTTCTTTTGCAGTTTTTCAATTTGATCTTCTGCAAATATAAAAGCCGTAGTTACCGTAACACTAACAATACCCAGGTGATCATCTCTTAATTCAAGATATCTTTCTGCAATTGAATGGAGCAGATTTTCTCTTTTCTTTTCGATTACAAAATTTAAAAAGTTCAAAGAATCTGAATCAAACTTCGAACTGAAAATTTCTTTTAAAATATTGTTTTTAATTTCAGGTCTGATCACCGGATTTTCAAGCATCAACTGCAATGCCCTGTTATCTTTAAGCGCGTCTAAAAGTAAAATCATATCCGAAGAAATTTTATCGAGTTTATTTTTTTCGATAGCCGTTTCTATAAGAGAAGTTGCATACCTATGTGATACTTTTAAATTAGCCATTGTTAGTTCTTTGTAATTTCGCCTAAATATTTATTTACAAGCTCTTTATTCTTATTTGCATCTATATTTTCTTTCATAATACGCTCTGCTGCAGTTACAGCTAACTCGGCAATTTGTTCTTTTAATTCTTCAAAGGCAGCGTCCTTTTTTCTTTGAATTTCTTCACCCGCGCCATCAATTAACCTTTTGGCCTGCTCTTTGCTTTCTTTCATCAATTGTTCTTTCAGCGAATCTGCATAAGTACGGCTTTGCTCAATAATTTTTTTAGATTCTTCTTCAGCCCTTGCCAGGTTTGCCTGGTTCTCCTCTAAAATTTTCCTGGCTTCTTCTTTTGCATTTTCAGCCTGTTCCAAAGAATCCTTTATTTCTTTTTCACGTTTATCGAGTGCTTCCAGAATTGGTTTCCAGGCTACCTTTTTTAAAATGAGTAAAAGCAAAACAAAAGTAACAACCGTCCAGATCATTAAACCGGGATTTACGTCTAACAATCCACCGCCGCCGCCTTCAGAAGCAATTACTGCAATTAGTAATTCACTAAGCATTTTATTCCTTTAACGAATTTAAATTTTGAATAACACTGCTTACGCTTTTAATGCAAGCAATATGCAAATAACCAATCCGAAAAATGATATACCTTCAATAAGTGCTGCAGCAATAATCATAGAAGTTCTGATTGCACCGGCAGCTTCAGGTTGTCTTCCACTTGCATCCATTGCAGAGCTAGCAAGTTTTCCAATACCCAGCCCACCACCTATTACAACTAAGCCGGCACCAAGACCTGCTGCTAACCAAGCTAAATCCATTTTATTTCTCCTTTTATTTTAATTGAATTATTTATTGTTCTATTAATGCTCCTGATGAACTGTCATTCCGATAAACAGAGCTGTTAACATTGTAAAAACATATGCCTGAATAAGAGCTACTAAAATTTCTAACAAGTAGATGAATACAGCAAATGCGACAGAAACGGGTGCAATAAATATTGTCCCCATAAAAAATATTAAGCCGAGTAAGGCCAATATTACAGTGTGACCGGCAATCATATTTGCAAAAAGTCGTATAGCCAAAGCAAAGGGTTTTGTAAATAATCCTAATATCTCAACAGGTATCATTAAGGGCAGAAGCCAAGTGGGTATACCATGCGGTATGAGTCCTTTAAAGTATCCTATTAATCCATTCTGTCTAATTCCACCCAACTGAATGACAATGAACGAAACTATTGCGAGAGTAGCAGTAACAGCAATGTTACTTGTAAAAGTTGCTGAAAATGGTATTAAACCCAGAAAATTCCCAAAAAGAATGAAGAAAAATAAAGTTAATAAAAATGGAAAAAATGCTGGATATACTTTACCCAAAGTTGGCTCTGCGATTTCATCACGGACAAATATTATCATTATTTCAAAGAAGTTCGCTAACCTTTTGGGAACCAAGCCAGATTTATATTGACGGGCAACTGCAGTAAAAGTCAATAGAACAAGGAATGCTGCAATCAACATAAAAACAACATGCTTAGTAGGGGTTATATCAATACCAAAAACAAGCGGAAGTTGTGGAATGTGAATGTAGCCTAAGAAAGGCAATTCTATTTCCTTACCGTCCATTACGTGATGAAGAATCCACCCGCTGCCAGTGTCACCGGCTTGCTGAAGTGAGTCTGTAAGAGTCGTCAGAGTATCTGAAATACTGTCAGCGTTCAAAATGTTCGATTTTCTTAAAATTCAGATATAAAATTTCGATTATCAAGTAAAAAACATAGAAAAATAAGATAGAAAATATAAAGCCAATCGCATTTAATTCCAAGAATTTTAATAGAATTAAAACTAAAATTAAGATAAAAATTAATCTGAATGCCATCCCTCCCCAAAGCATCGTCAGAAAAACACTATTGGACCTAGAAAGACTATATTTTATGAATAAAAAACCAATTATAAAATTTAGAATAACTACAGAGGCACCGATTAAAACTGAATAGAATAAAATGTAGTTCAAGATGGATGTAAAGTAAAGAATTGCGACTATTAGCAACGTAAAAACTGTAAATACAACTGCAAAAAGCCGGAGTGATTTTTTGTTTAACATCACTTATCTGCTTTTAGTGCAGACTTGATAAAGGTGTATAAACCTGCAAAAACACCCAAAAATGAAAAAACTACTGTTAGAATTGGTTCTGTCTCACACAATCCATCCAACCACAAACCAAGAAAAACCATAACAGTAACGGTAATTGCAAGCTGAAGTCCAAGACCGATATAAGGTCCAATTTCTTTATAAAATTTATTGCTCCCCTTTTTTAATTGATCAGGATCCTGATTCATTTTTTTGCGGAGTTAAACCCTGTGGTTTTAGTGGTTCCTTTACGTCTCCCATGTTACTTTTACCAACGAAATGCGCGCCGGCTTCAACCACAAGAATTTTTGTAAATATATCACCCTTTAAGTTAGCTTTGGCTTCCATAATTATTTTTTCTTTTGCATTTACCGAACCAACAACTTTACCGCCAACGGTTACAGTTATAGCATTTATCTGCCCGTTAACATCACCTTGTTCTCCAACAGTTACATTTCCCTGAGAATTTATATCACCCTGAATAGTACCATCAACTCTAATACTACCGCCGCTGGAAATCTTTCCTTCTAACTTAACACCGTGGCTGATGATTGTGATATCTCCTTCTTCGCCGTTCATTATTCTGTTTTTCAAATTAAAAACCTCCTTGGTTGTTAATGATTAATACTGATTCTGGATCTATAACACTACCATCCTTCCAAATTTCAAAATGTAAATGCGGACCAGAAGTATGCAAACCGCTGTTTCCGCTTTGAGCAATTAATTCGCCCTGCTGAACTGCATCTCTTTCTTTTTTTAATATCAAAGCACAATGTTTGTAAATAGTTATATATCCATCTGAATGATTTAAAATAATTACATATCCTTCATCAACAGTATATCCTGCAAATACAACGTAACCCGAAGCCGCAGCATAAACTGGTGTATTTTCCTTTACGACAATGTCTAAACCCATATGACCCTTCTCGGGTTCATACTCCCTGCTAATATATCCATTCACCGGCAAAATGAAAAATGTTTGTGAATTCGTTATTATTTTTTCTGACTTAAAAAAATTAAGGATTATCGAAAGAATATTTCCCTCCGCAGGATACTCATAATATTGTTCAACGGAATCTAAATCTACTCCAAGCGAATCGGCTAAAACTGTATCGCCAAGAACCAGTGCATATTTTAATCTTTGGTTTGTTGATTTAAGTTTTTGAATTTCTGTTGCGAGAAAAATTATTTTTTCATTTAGTGTTTCTAGTTTTTGCTGTTCTTCAGTTCGAACATGAAAATTACCGGGTAATACTGTATGGCCAATTCCCGTTAAATTGAAAAAGTAGTAACTGGCAATAGACATAAAAATAGAGAAAGCAATGAGAAATATTAAAATTTTAATTGAATTAAATTTATGAGATTTTGCTTCGTGCGATGTATCATCAGGCAAAATAATTATAGAAAAGTTTTTTAGATTTTTTAGATATTTAAAGATCTTCATCAGAGTTTAACATATTAAAAAAAGTATGCAAAGTTAATTGAACTTATCCAACAATTCCACAAATTTTATCGCCCCTTCCCGGATCAATGCGGGTTTTTCGTCTCTTAAATCAATAATTGTTGATGCTACTGGATTATTTTGAATTTTCGAATAAAATAGAGCATCCACCTCTTTACTAAATTCCTTCTCAATTTCTGCATAATCATTTAAAGCAATTCCTCCAGTACGATTAACACTTGTGGAAATGAGCGGTGAACCAATTTCTTCAAGTATTTTGTTACAGAATAAGTTATCCGGAATTCTGAATGCAGCGGAATTAGATCCAATAAAATTTTTAGTCCTAAAATTTAGATTTAACACTGCAGAAACCGGAGCAGGATATATCATTTTTAAAAAATCTAACTGGTTTTCATTTTTTATTTCAACATAGTTCATTAAAATATCTATGTTAGAAACTAACCAGATGAACTGCTTAGAAGTATCTCTTCCCTTAATATCATTTATCCTTTTTACTGAATTTTTATTAAACGGATTGCCACCTATCCCATAAATGGTATCAGTTGGATAAATAAAAATTTTACCAGCATAAAATAATTCGGAAGCCGCTATAATTGATGTTTCGAATTGTTCATCAATATTAAATTTCGTGAATTTTTCAACCACCGTTTTTTTCAATTAGTGATGTTGCAGTTTTTATTAAAATTTCGGGCTTCAGGAGTTTACCACAATCGAAAGTACCAATTGGGCATTCACTATATCCATGAATTCCACACGGCTTACATTCAAGCTCGCTATAGCTCAGATAATCACTTTTGGAATTATAAGGATAGAAACCAAAATCAGCAACGGTTGAGCAGTAAATTGTTAAAACGGAAATATCGGCACACATTCCTAAATGTGTCGGTGCACTATCATTACAAATTAATAGATTTGTGCTTTTTAACAATTCAACTGTTTCCACAAATGAAAACATGCCGCATGCATTTATTACATTTTGTTTTTCAATTAAACTATCGCAAAGGTTTTTATCATCCGCCCCACCTGTCAACATTATTTTGTACCCGACATCAATAAAATGTTCAATCACTTGTTTGTAATAATTGGCCGGATATTTTTTTGTTTCCCAAACACTTCCGGGCGCAATGGTGATAAATTTCAATAAATCATTATTCTTCAAAAAATCGTTTACTTTTTCTTTAGCTGAATCACTCACAGAAAGCTCAGGTAAGATCTTCCACTTGTTTTCATCTACTTCATATCCAATTAACGAAAGATTCCTGCTAACTTCGTGAGCATTGGGACTGTAATTAACTATCTCATTAAATATGAATGGAAGACTGCTATTGCTAAAACCAACAGAATCCTTTACACGCAGCAGCCAGACAATAAAAGCACTTCTAAAAGAGCGATGCGGTGAATAAATTTTATTATATCCGTTAGCTCTGATTTTTTTTATACATTTTATAAAAGATATAATGTTTTTATGTACACCTTTTTTATCAATTACAATTGTGGAATTTACAGCTGGGGAAGAATCGAAAATCTGTTTGGTTGATGGTATGCAAATAACATCAATTGAAAAATGCTCATTTTTCTTTTTTAACTCCTGAATCATTGGTATTGTTAGAATTGCATCACCGGGGAAAGCTGTTTGAATTACAAGAATTTTCATTTTACCTATTGCAAATGTTTCCATTTTTTATGCATCCAAAACCATTGTTCAGGATATTTTTTTATCATGTTTTGAAGATGCAAAGTATGCCTCTGAGTAAGCTCAATAACACTATCATCAAAATTTTCTGATAGACTGTTCTTATCAATTTCTTTAACAATAATTTTATACTTGTAGTCCTTTTGTCTTACTGCAAGCAGTGATAAAATTGGTGCTCCTGTTTTAAGCGAAAGTACTGAAGGACCGCTGTAAACAGGTACCTCAGTATTAAAGAATTTAACCCTAACACCTTCTTCCGGTCCACGCTGATCTGCTGCAATTCCAATCATCTTTTTTTCTTTTAACGATTGATAAGTTTTGCGAAGTGATATACCAAGTGGAATCACTTCATTTCCAAAACGGGTTCTCAAATGATTCATCCATTTATCCACATACGGATTTCTTAATGGTTTAACAATTGTGAGACCATTGATTCCCAACCGCGCTCCAATAGCAGGAGGAATTAATTCCCAATTACCAAAATGTGCAGAAAGGATAATCAATCCCTTTCCTTCATTGAATTTTTTTATAACCAAATCAGGATCCGAAAATTCTATTTCAGATTCTATTTTTTTATTGTTTAATTTCGGGAAAACTAAAATTTCGATAAAGAATATTGAAAAACTTTTATAAACCTTAAAAGATATCTCTTTTATTTTCTCATTGGAATATTCGGGGAAAGCAATTCTTAGATTTTTAATTACTGTAGATTTTCTTATTGGCACAATGTAATAAAAAATTAATGCAACCAACGATGCTAGTCTTCTGGATATTTTTAAACCCAGAACCTGGAATAGTTTTGCAAACAGGAAAAAGAAAATATATTCGAGTGTGTTCTTCATATTTAATTAAAACATTAAAAGTAAAAATAACCAAATGAAAATAAAATCATCGGTGAGATAAAAATAAGGAATAAGCACAAAGAATTAATTTCTTTGGGCTAATTTTATGATCTGAAAATTAAGTTGTAATAGTTACTGAATAGTTATCCTTCTCTGCCAGGATTCATCCCTTAACTCTCCTCTTTTGCTTGAGTGAACAAGCTGATAGTCAGAGAATCCAAATAAATCAGCAAATATAAAGTATACTCCACCTTCAAGATTATGATAGCTCCAAATTTCATATGGTCTTGTTTCTATTTGATTTGGATAGCGCTCAATTTCCGATGGTTCTCCATAAGTAAGGTAAATTCGACCACGATCTGTTTTCCAACCATCTTTACTCATCGCTCTAAATTTGAGGTTGCAATATTCCAAACGTTTTAAATATGTAACATAAGATTGATTATAATCATCCGATGGATTTTCATCGCGTGCTTTCCAAAAATTAAACAAAAATTCTCTTTTACCATCAATTGTCTTTAAAGCATCGTATCGATCCTGCTCAAGATTGGAGGCAATATATACTGATTTATTATACAAGTCATCGAGTTCCTCTTCAGACATAGCTCCGAACTGCGTGCTTAACACTGGTGATACATTCTGCTGAAAAGTATCTACATAAGCTATTGAAGGATTATAAACAAAAAATCTTTTGGCGGATGAAACCCCAACATTCGTTATGCTGTCTACCAAATTCAGTGTGAGAGTATAAGTATCTGTAGGAAGTTTATTTGCCATTACTCTCCCAACTTCAACACGAGAATTAACCGCTCTGCTTAAATTTTTTCTTTTTGAAAGGACCAATTGTCCTCTGCTGTTGAAAAGCAGCTGGTCTAATCTTAATCCTTCATCAGTTGATACCTGGGGTAAGTTATAAAGTTCAGAATAATAAAATAAACAAGGTTGCCCCTCTCCAAACACTGCTGTGGGATTTGGTGTCACTTCAAAAGTGTTTTTATAAAAAATGGATTCTTCATTTTGGCTATCTTGAATAATATTAGATGCCAACTGCACATCACTTAACCCGATTTGCCCATTCAACAATGGTTTCACTTTAATATGTTCATTAATGGTTTTAGCAATTACAGGATTTAACGCATCTGCTCCGATGACAGTACAATTATATGATCCTTCATTCAGAATAAGACTAAGCATACCAATTAAGCTTTTATCTGAATTTATTGAGTCCGAAACAGGACTTAATATAGACCAAGTTTTATCTAGTAAAACTTCACCTGTCAAAGAATCTGATATGGTTATTGCTAAAGTTCCTTCTACATTTTTGCTGCTGTCTGTTTCATTAATGGTTAATGAAGCCTGATTGAAAGAGTAATAGAATTCAATATAATTAGATGTTGAATCAAACCCGAATTGGGCATAATCAAACTCGAAACTAATTTGTTGTGCCTGGATATTAAACGCGAAAAGTGTAAAGAGGGGAAGAAGTAAATGTACTTTCATTTCAAAACCTGTTAGAATCTATGAAACTTATGAAAAAATAAAAAAGCGTCTGCTGAAAATCAACAGACGCTTTAATAGTTCATTTATGGCTTACTGGAAATTGAGTTTTACAGTAAAAATATGATTAGAACTCGGGAAATCTTTTACATCCCTAAATGCATAATCAAAAACGAAACCAATTTCGCCGCCAATTTTATAATCAATACCAGCTCCAAAAGTAAAGCCGTAAATATATTCACTTGCATTTTCCATGAGGAAATTATAACCGCCTCTTACAAAGAAGTTATTCATAAAGCCATATTCCATTCCAAAATTGGCAATATCTTCAAATGAATTATTTGCTGTATATGCACCTGCAAACAGCAGATTGTTCTGCTCATTTATGTTAAGTGCATAAGTTAAACTCAACTGGAAAAAACTCGGTATCTGAAATGTTTCAGTTATCACTTCATAACTACCGGATGATGAGCCTGGGATGGATCCCGGTATTCCTGTTCGGGATGATAAATCCTGTCCTGAGTAGCTCATATTCGTACCAATGTTTTTAACAGCAGCACCAATCATCAAAGCTTCCGAAAAACGATACTGGACACCAGCATCAACAGCAAAACCTGTAGCGGTTGTGTTTTGAATATTTTCAGAAATCAGTTTTAAGTTTGTTCCGATTGAAATTCTATCTGTTAAAATTTTTGAATACGTAAATCCAATTGTTAAGAACGATGGAGAATAAGTATCTCCTGTTCCATCAGGAAACAGTTCATTGGTTATTGGAATATCACCAAAGTCGAGTGATTTTAGATCCAATCCAATTGACCCGAAATCGCCAAGACTGGTACCTATAGCAAAGTATGATATGTTAATATCTGCAATGTAATTAACATAACTGAACATTGCTTCGGTCTGTGGGTAAACGTCTAATCCAGCCGGGTTGTAATAAATAGATTCTAATCCTGTAATATTTGCCAGGAATGAACCACCAGTTGCAATTCCACGGGCACCTACAGGAATAAGAAGCTGTTCAGCTCCTGTGGTTCCTTTTCTAGCAACATCTCCCGCGTAGGTTGAAGTTGCAATTATTATTAGTATAAGTATTAATTTTTTCATTTTATAAACTCCACTATTTTAAATTAAAATAGCTGGCAGGCTACATTTTATGCCTGCCAATCCTAATTCATTAAAACCTTTGAATTTGTTTCTGAGGCATAATGATTGCAAACTTCAAAATTTTATCACCATATTTTGGTGATGATACAATTGCTAGATACATCCCTGACGCTACTCTCAACTCTGATTCATTTTCTAAATCCCAACGTAAGTATGGAGATGTAGGTGTATCTTTATCATCAATAGTTAGTGTTCTTAACAACGTTCCTGAGAGAGAGTAAATCTTAATAGTAACTTGCTCTGGTAAGTTTGTGAAAGTCACAAATGGTTCATCCGGTGTATTTGAGTAATAATTGGATAATGTATTATACCCAAACATTGGGTTTGGATAAACATTTACTTTCTCCCAGAGTGCCTTCTCATCTTCAGAGCTTAAGGTTGTGCCTTGAAGAGTACTAAACTGGTAGACATCATTTTCTGTATATGGGTAAACATCAACAGGAATTGTTAGCACATCACCCGGTGTAAACCAGGAGGCTGAATCAATTCTTGCCAATCCAAGCATATACATAGTGCTAAGAAAAGGAGCTTCAAACACAGCTCTTTGTTCATCTGTAATACCTTGAGCATCAGCAGGTATATAGAGATCAAACCAAGGTAAATCTAGATACCAACGAACGAGATCTGCCCATAATGTTACAGTACCACTGTTGGTCTGAAAGTCTCCACCGGTCAGTTCAATCTGATTGCCGTCTGGATCATACTGTGCATCAAAAATTACAATAAATTCCCCCGTTCCAGGTAGAAATGTTCCAGGATCCCAAACACCATCCGGATTTCCATCCACAAACAAGGGACTCCCATTTCTAGCTTCTATAAATCCTACTGCCAATTGGTATTCTTCATTGTGCTGTTCATCTACAACCCAAGCCTGGAATGGGACATCAACATATCCAAAAGGTCTGTCATTTACCTCATCCCACATACCTATTGGGAAATTATCACCACCTACAACAGTATCCGTACTTGAAATTGCCTCGGCATATAAGAAACGAAAACCCGCGTTACCCTGGCCGATAGGTGGTCTCTGATATCCATTTATATATCTGTATGCTTTTCCAAATCCATCATCTCCAAAACGTAATTCTACCTTACGCAATTTATCAGTAGTCATAAAAAGACTTTTAATAGTATCGGGTTTAGGATGAAGTCTAAATGGATAAGGTTGACTTTGTAAATCAAAATAAGGCGTCTCAGTAACCAAGTCCTTACCCATATACCAAATTCCCCTGGCTCTTAAAGAATCAATGGGTGAGGCAGTGAAATTATACCATACAGCATTGGGAGGATTATATGTTGGAAACCCGATTGCTGCATCCTGGATTTCAGCTTTAGTAATAAATCCGTCAGTTATATTTTGATTTACTGCTTGAGAACCAAATGTATACGATTTTGATGAATCTTGTAAAACCGCGCCGGTTGAAAGATTCGTAAGTTTCCAGAACATTGAATATGGTACTGATAAAGAATCCTTAAAGAAGGTTACTTCATAGGTTTCACCGGTCAGATCTTCATTATTAATTACATCGTAACCGACATTACCTAATGATGCGCCACTTATCTGATTGGCAGGTTGAACAACTACCGGCGGATTTAATGCACCTTCACCGACAACTATCGAATTAATAGTTCTAATATTTTCGGCTTCCTGGGCAAATGCAAAAGAGCTAAGATAATAATCACCCGGTGTGCCCACTGGTAATTCTGGATCTGCTCTATACACTAATGCAAGGTAATTAAGAGCATAGCTTGTTACAGCAAAATAATAAGGTCTTCCCTTAACTACGGGTATATTTGGAGTGAAAGGATCATTAAATACTCTTAACCTTATCCTTCCTGTTGCTTCATCTACGTAAATGGCAGAGTCTAACTGATTTTCAGAGACTGAGTATAAAGGATCAAGACCGCCTGTTTCTGAATTCTCTTTAAATATATTCTGTATGAAGTTATCAAGATCATATTCTGCGAGCAATACAGAATTTTCCTGACCAGAAACAATATCTTCAGCTATATTAGTTTGGAAAGCCCAAACCTGGTATCCTTCAAATCCTAAATCCCAGGTTGGAGTAATACTTTTGTATCCTACCTGTACTGGAGTTTCCCATGATATATCAATAAAATCATCACTCGATGTTAGAGTTACCTGAGGGGCAGGGGGTGGTGTTGGCGCTAAAAAGTTAAGATCGAATATATTCTGAGCACCATCATCAATACTCCTAGCAACAGTAATTCCATCAAGCGGAGTTGATCCTCTGCCAACTACATAAGCTAAAACAATTTCGTTTTCTGCACCTTTTCTAAGCGTAAATGGACCAGTGTTTGTCATTTGTCGCATATCCTGATTTTCGGTGCATATCCAGCCAACATCCGTAACAGGGTCACCAGAGAACCAAAATCTTGGATCAACAGTTTCACATGGGACACCTCCTCTAACTTCACCGTAAGCAAAAGTGCAGGGATCGGGTATTTCGCCAACTCTGTTTGTGCCAATACAGTAATTTCTGGCTTCTTCTTTGTTATTCGGATCCCTTAAATCCGGATCACCATTTATATACATTACAAATGAGGATATGGGAAGGTTTCTTGCACCCGGGTATTCAACAATACCTTTTATTTGTCCCTGCACAGAATAGGCTGTATCTAAAGAAACTTCTCCTTCATCCCATATTCCATTGCCGTTGCCATCAATGAATGTTTCTCCATCAATATATTCTCTTGGACCGGAGAAAAAGTCTA
>CBDUAV010000065.1:0-17909 GCA_965365225.1 uncultured Ignavibacteria bacterium
AGAATTTCAGCAAACAGGGCTTGCAGGTGATAAAGGTTACAAGTGTTCATTTATTGTTTCAACAACAAATGTATACGATTGGGAAAAAGTAAAAACGACTTTAGAAGACAAACTAAGAGAAGGTATTTATATAAATGAAAGTTTGGGGGCAATATCTGTTATAGGAGAAGGATTCAGCAGGAATAATAATGTTCTTCTTGAAACGTTTAATCTGCTTCAAAAAAACAATATAAATTTTTATGGTGTTAACACAACGTCATTTCGTATTTCCATTTTAGTTGAAAGAGATTTGGTTGAAGTAGCTGTAAAAGTCTGCCACGATTATTGGATTGGGTAAGATAACCTATGAAGTTCATGGAGAAAATAACCTGATAAAATAGTATTTCTTTTTAACCGGAATTCAAACGATATTTCCCGCCTGATTATTAAACTTTTTTTAGTGTTTTATTGTTTAATCTAAACATATAAACGTCTTTATTAATGTAACTAATGAAAAAATTCTTAAAAATTATAATTCTTATTAGCATCCTTTCATCTTTTGCGTTAGCACAAGGAAGAGGAAATGGGAATTTCCCCGGAGGTAGCATATCGGGTAAAGTTTTAGATTCTTCAACTAAACATACAATTGAGTATGCAAATGTTGTAGTTTTCTCTCAAAAGGATTCATCAATGATAACTGGCGGTGTAACGGATGTAAATGGATTATTCAATCTTAAGCTTCAAAGAGCCGGTAAATTTTATATTGAAATACGTTTTATTGGATATGATACTGAGACAATTGACACTACAATTAACCGCGAGAATTTAAATATTACCCTGGGAGAAATATTTATTCATCCATCATCTGTCTTATTGGAAAATGTTGTAGTAGAGGGAGAAAGGGCTCCGGTAACATATCAAATAGATAAAAAGATAATTAATCCTGATCAGATGCAAACAGTAATTTCAGGTAATGCCGCAGATGTGCTGGCAAACGTTCCTTCTGTGCAGGTAGATATTGAAGGAAACGTTAGTCTCAGAGGAAGCCAGAGTTTTACTGTTTTAATTGATGGAAGACCTTCAATTCTTGATGCACAAGATGCTTTACAGCAAGTCGCTGCAAGTTCAATTGATAAAATTGAAATAATAACAAATCCCTCTGCAAAATACGATCCGGAAGGAACTGCTGGAATAATCAACATCATCCAAAAAAAGAATCTGAGTTCCGGATGGAATGGTATTGTAAATGCAAATGCGGGTATGCACGATAGTTATGGAGGAGACTTTTTATTTAACTATCAATCGAACGGAATAAAAACAAATTTTGGATTTGATTATAACAGAAGATTTTACCCCGGCGATCGTACTCAGAACAACATCTACTTTTTAGATAACAATACTTCCACCATAAATTCAATTGGAAAAATTAATAGAGGCAGAGTTAGGTATGAAGGCAGGGGAGGCATTGAATTTTCATTAACTGGAGACGATGTTCTTAGTTTTGGTGCGAGAGTTGGTTATAGAGATGGGCAGCGTGAAGCAAATCAGGATTACACCCAATTTTCTGATCTGGAACCCCAAGAATTTAATTATTTTGGTAGAAGTGATAGAAGCCGCTCAGGAACGTATTATTCTTTGAATGCGAATTATGCACATAATTTTGGAGTAAAAAATCATCAGATTTTGGGTGAACTATTTTTCAGTAACAGTAACTCCGATGAGATAACAATAACTTCTGAATTTGATGAGGGAATTCAATTTAGCGGAAGGCAGACAAAAGAATTCGGTCCCTCGACTGATTTTCGAGGTAAACTTGATTATACGTTGCCATTTTCGGAATTCAGTAAGTTTGAAGCTGGTTACCAGGGACAAGTTGACCTATCTGAAGAGACTAATGAACTATATGAATTCAATCCACAAAATGGAGAGTACGAATTTCAATCAGAGTTTAGTAATATTAATGATTACACTAGGAGCGAACACGCACTCTATTCAATTTATTCAAATAAAATTTGGGATATACAAATTCAAGGTGGTCTGCGTGCAGAATATACTTTCCGGACAATAGAGGTCCCCACTCAAAACGAAACCTTTAATATTGATAGGATTGATTATTTTCCGAGTGTTCATAGTTCATACAAACTTTCAGAATTATCAACATTGATGGCGAGTTACTCCAGAAGAATTGAAAGACCACGCGGATGGGCATTAGAACCATTTCCAACATGGATAGATGCAAATAATGTAAGGTTTGGTAATCCTAATCTGCAGCCAGAATTTATTGATTCTTATGAAACAGGAATTCAAACAAATATTGGTGAAGTTTCAATTTCATCTGAAGTTTATTATAGAATAACAAAAAATAAAATTGAATTTATTCGCACTGTTGTAGATGAGAATGTTACACAGACTACTTTTGAAAATGTTGGAAAAGATTACTCAATTGGTGCAGAAGTTATGTTTAATTTTAATCCTCTCCAGTTTTGGAATTTAAACCTGATGGGTAATGTCTATGACTATCTAGTTGAAGGTGTGCTTTACGGTGAACCATTTTCAAGAACTAGTTTTAACTGGCAGACAAGATTCAATAACTCTTTCAAGCTCTGGAGTTCAACACAAATCCAGTTTAACCTAAGTTACAACAGTCCATCTGTTTCCTCGCAGGGTAGATGGGAAGGTTCTTTAAGATCCGATTTATCTGTGAGACACGAAATCATTGAAAATATTCTTGCAGCAACTCTGCAAATTAGAGATGTATTTGGAACAACTAAAAGGGAATTTACCTCTCAAGGCGAAAATTTCTACAATTATAATCAATATGATTTCGAATCACCCACAGTTATGATAAATCTTCGTTACACTTTTAACAATTATAAACCAAAACGTGAAGGAAGGAATGGAGGAAACGGAGATTTTGATGGGGGAGACGATTTTTAGTTGGTCCTCGCTCCAAAATAAAACAAATTTGTAATTAATTTCTGCTTCCGAAGCTAAAGATATTTATTTCAACAAAACCATCTTCCTCATTTCAGTAAATGAATCAGTAATGAGTTTATAAAAATAAATTCCAGAAGATTGGTTTTCAGCATTCCACTGGAATGAATAGCTTCCGGCAGATAAATTCTCATTTACTAATACTTCAATTTCTTGCCCTATTACGTTAAAAATTTTTAGTGCCACATTTCCTTCAACAGGAATTGAAAACGATATTGTTGTTGAAGGATTAAACGGATTGGGATAATTCTGATTCAGATCGAATTGATTCGGGATACCAGAAACTTCAGACTGATCATCATCAATTCCGGTGATAAAATTATCACGCACCAGGCGAACGAAATTGTAAATTCGAATAACATCACCCTGCGGACCAAAACCATGTGGATAATTATTTGGATCACCTTGTTTTGGATCGCTGCGCTGTGAACCTGCTCCATGCACATCCATTAGAACATAATTGCCAGAACCTGGTGGAGCTTCCATAAATCCTAATGCTTCTCCAAATGCTACATATACAGCTTTAGTTAATTGATGATCTGGAGGACCATCAGCGTGTGTTGTGCTCGTCCAATAAAATGGATAATTAGTTCCACCGCCTTCATCAATTATTTGAGTAACTTCAAAAAGAGGATCAATTGCAGCAGAATTAGTAGTTTGTGGTGATCTGGTATAATCTAAAATACTCTGCAATTCTTTTGCGTTTGGTAATCGCCAATCATTATAACCCAGATAAGTTTCCTGATTTTTTTGATAAACCCAATTCAAAGCTTCTTCCCAGCTTAATCCAACACCGTTATCAGTTCTGCTCCACATTAATCCGGTTGAACTATCGGTAATAGTACCATCGATGTTATCAATATAGCTATTTACTCCATAGCTAGTATTTCCACGTACTAATCTTACTTCAAATAATTTTTCTGAACCCCCCGGCATAGTGGTCCCATAACCTTTGATTCTGCCGTCTGCAAAATTCACTCCGAAAACAGTAAAATCTCCATTCATTGTTGTTCCAACATATTCAGTTCTGGAAACATACTGCGCATCAATAAAGCGTTCGCCAATAGTTTCATCTCCATATCTGAATTCAAAATAAATAGTATCAATAAAAGGAATTGAATTAGCTGCGCTTGTTCCGGTCGCTCCTGTAAAATCAATAAGTGAATATAGTTCCTTAATACTTGGGAGTCTCCAATCATCAAATCCATTTAATGAAAACGTATCTGCAGCAGCAAGCGCATCATCGTAAGTGAGTTTGTCTTCAAATAAAAATTGCTGCCAGATTAATCCGGTATTTAAATCTGTAATAGTACCGTCGTTATTATCCTGGAAAGAAAATTGAATACCATTGAACTGTGAATCCTGCCCATAATATGGTTCTCCAGGTTGAGGACAGGAAATAACATTTAAAGTATCATAACATAAGTCCTGTCCGGTATCTACAATCGGAAAGTCCTGTGATATAATTAAGGATGGAAAAATGAATATTATTAAACTGTGGTATAGAAAACTCTTTATCACTTTATTCCCTATATTTTTATTATTCGACAATATGTGTCAGATTATGGTTTAAATAAGAGAAAATATTATTTAGATTAACTAAGAGTAAAAATTACACTTCAATAATTATAAATGATCTTATGAGCTTAACTCCTATTCAACTCCGCCACAAATTACATCAATATCCAGAATTAGCTTTTGAAGAATTCGGAACAACAAATACAATTCTCCAAAGTATAAAAAATCTTGATGGAGCAGAAAACATAAAGTTCCATTCACCAATGGATACCGGTTTATTGGTCGAATATAAAGTTAATGATGATGAGTATTTATTGTTCCGCGCTGACATTGATGCTTTACCGATTGTAGAAGAAAATGATATTGAATTTAAATCCACAAATGAATTTATGCATGCTTGCGGTCACGATATCCATACCTCAATTCTTTATTCCTTTTTAATTGATGTTTTGCAGAAAAAACCTGATTATAATATTCTTTTTCTCTTTCAACCTGCCGAAGAAGCAGGCGGCGGCGCAATGGAATTTTACAATACAGATGTCTTTAATCAATTTAAAATTAAAAACGCATTCGCACTCCATGTTACAGATGAATATCCTTTAGGAACAATTGCATCAACTCCTGGAGTGTTGTTTGCATCAGCACTGGAAATTGACATTGAGTTTATAGGCGAAAGCGCACACGTTGCATTTAGGAATGAAGGGAAAAATGCTTTCAATGCCTTAAGAAATTTTTTAGATGCTGCAGATATTTTGCAATCTGAATTTAAAGAATCAATTCTTTTAGGACTGGGAAAGTTTAATGCTGGTTCCGTCAGGAACATAACGCCCGGTAATGCCAAAATTGAAGGTTCAATACGAGGATTAAGTGCAGAAAGAATAGAAGAATTTTATGGCAGAATGGAAATGCTTTTGACTGAGGTAAAAGATCAAACAGAAGTTAAGTATGAAATAACACGCGGTGCCTTATATCCGGAAGTAACAAATAACAGAGAGCTGTATAATAAATTAAAGATAGTGCTATCTGAAGCAAATAATTTTATTGATTGCGGAATGAAGTTTACCGGCGAGGATTTTGGATTCTTTTCTATAAAGTGGCCATCTTTTATGTTTTGGCTGGGAACGTCAAAAGGGGAGAGGTACGGTTTACATAATCCACGTTTTCTACCACCTGATGAAGTGATTGAGATAGGGAAAAATATATTTTTTAAAATATTAGATAATGTTTAACATTTAATTTTTCTTCATTTCAACAACAAAAATTTTTATTAATAAGAAAATTAGGATTACATAGTAAAACTTGTGTCGCACGTCACTCATTTAACCCATCTTTTGAACTCAATTCCAAATATCTAAAACGTTCCTAAAAGATTGTAAATGGCATATTTTATGAACTACATTTCACTGTATTAACAATTAACAATTAAACCATGCATACTATAGTTTCAGCAAAATTTATTGCGCCAGATATTAAACACTTCAAAATTGAAGCACCAAAAATCGCACTTAAACGTAAAGCGGGACAGTTCGTTATCATTCGAATTAATGATTTTGGCGAAAGGATTCCTTTAACTATTGCAGATTCAAATATAGAAGAAGGAGCGATAGAGTTAATAGTGCAGGGGATTGGCAAAACCACGAAAGAGCTTAACACACTGAAAGCAGGGGATTACATAATGGATGTAGTTGGTCCATTAGGAAAACCCTCACACATAGAAAATTTTGGAACAGCTGTAAGCATTGGCGGAGGTGTTGGGACTGCAATTGCTTATCCTACAGCCGTTGCCTTAAAGCAAGCTGGTAATCACACAATTTCAATCATCGGCGGCAGGACGAAAGATTTTGTGATTCTTGAAAATGAAATGAAAAAAGTCTGTGATGAAGTTTTTGTAACGACCGATGACGGAAGCTATGGCATGCATGGTTTCGTTACTGACCAATTAAAAGAATTAATCGAAACACGCCTGCCGGACGGGCAGGAAAGAAAAATTGATTTTGTGCTTGCAATTGGTCCAATTCCAATGATGAAGGCTGTTGCGGATGTAACCCGTGATAAGGAAATTAAAACTGTTGTCAGTTTAAATCCAATAATGGTTGACGGAACCGGAATGTGCGGTGGATGCAGAGCGACTGTTGACAACAAGACTGTTTTTGTTTGTGTCGATGGTCCCGAGTTCGACGCACATAAAGTTGATTTTGATACATTAATGAGAAGAAATAACACCTATTTGGATTTTGAAAAGAAATCGTTGCTGGAACATGAATGCAAGTTAAATAATTTTGTTTTTACTAAATAGAATAGAGAGATGACATCTTTTAAAAAGATGTCATCTCTTAACAAAATTTAAAAATTTTTTAATATTAGAAAATTATGACTGAGAAAATAACTAATAAAGAAAGAATGAAAATACTGCGGCAGGAAATGCCCGAACAGGATCCTGCTCAAAGAAAAAATAATTTTAACGAAGTGAATCTTGGATTTCCCGAGGAACTGGCAAAGATGGAAGCATTGCGCTGTATTCAGTGTCCGAAACCAACCTGCGTTGAAGGCTGTCCCGTTGGAGTAAAAATTGGTGAGTTTATTGCACTGGTTGCGGAAGGTGATTTTTTAGGTGCTGCAGATAAAATGAAAGAAGATAATCTGCTTCCTGCCATTTGTGGAAGGGTTTGTCCACAGGAGGAACAGTGTGAAATAAAATGTGTTGTCGGAAAGAAAAATGAACCTGTTGCTATCGGCAGACTTGAAAGATTTGTCGCCGATTTCGAAAGAAAAACTGTTGGAATAAGAACACCCAAACTTAATCCTAAAACAGGTAAAAAAGTTGCCATAGTTGGAAGCGGACCTGCAGGTTTAAGCTGCGCAGGCGATTTAATTCAAATGGGACATGATGTAACTGTATTTGAGGCGCTGCACGAACTCGGTGGCGTTTTAATTTACGGTATCCCTGAATTTCGTCTTCCTAAAGCAATTGTAAAAGCAGAAATAGATTCACTGAAAAATTTAGGTGTTGAGTTTGTTACGAATGCAGTTATTGGTTTTACAGATACAATTGATGAAATATTGCAAAATGGGTATGATGCAGCTTTTATTGCAGTAGGAGCAGGATTGCCGTATTTCCTTAATATTTCCGGAGAAAATTTAAATGGTGTTTATTCATCAAATGAATTCCTCACCCGTGTGAACTTAATGAAGGCTTACCGCTTTCCTGAATTTGATACTCCTGTTTTTGATTGTAGTGGAAAAAATGTTGCAGTATTTGGCGGTGGAAATACTGCAATGGATGCAGTCAGAACTTCAAAAAGGCTTGGTGCAAAAAATGCTTATATAATTTACAGAAGATCTGATGTTGAAATGCCTGCACGTGCGGAGGAAATTCATCATGCTAAAGAGGAAGGAATTGAATTTATTCTTCTTTCTAATCCTGTTGAATTTTTAGGTGATGAAAGTGGGTGGCTCAAATCTGTTAAGCTTTTAAAGATGGAATTAGGTGAACCGGACGGTTCGGGTAGAAGAAGACCGGTCCCAATTGAGGGATCGGAATATGAACTGCCGATTGATATGGCTGTTATTGCAATTGGAAATGGTTCTAATCCAATCATTCAAAAGACTACTTCCGATCTTGATTTTAATAAATGGGGAAATATTATTGTTGATGAAGCGACGATGAAAACATCGAAGAAAGGAGTATTTGCAGGCGGTGATATTGTAACAGGCGGCGCAACTGTAATTCTTGCAATGGGAGCCGGAAGAAAAGCTGCTAAAGCAATTAACGAATATCTAAAAAACAATGATTAGTATTTAATAATTCAGTCTATAATTTTAGTCTGAAGTGACATATTCACTTCCCTTTGGAATTTCAGGTTTTACAAGCAAGACATCCTCTCTTAATAAATGAACCGTTCCAACAGGATCACCTTTTTTCTTTACAACATATTTTTTAAATGTAAACGCAACGGGAACAGTTCCTGCAGTTTTTGCTTTACTGTGAAAGGCTGCGAGTGCAGCAACTTTTTTTAAAATATTTTTTGGAATGGCTTCTTTTGTATTTTCTACTCGAAGAACAACATGTGAGCCAGATACACTTCTAGCATGAAACCACAGATCATTTTGCTTTGCAAATTTTGTAGTTAACAAATCGTTGTTTTTGCTGTCTTTTCCTACAAAAACGTTATATCTGTCATCAATAATGTATTGTTTAAATTTATCTTTTAAATCTTCTTTTTCTTTTTTCTGTACGTGTTTTTTAATTTTTAATTCTTTCATTATTTCATCGAGTTCTTTTATTGATTCAATATTAGTTAGTTTCTCTTCAATATTTTTTAGTATATCAAAATCAGTTTGAGCTTTTTTCAAAAGTTCTTTTGATTTTTCAAAGCTTATCTTTTCTGCTTTTGATTTATCAAAATAGTAATTAATGTTTTTTTTTGGTGAAAAATCAGGATTAAGTTTTACTTTTATTTTATCATTAGAACTGTAAATATCATCAAGTTCAATTTCTTTCATCCCGCTTTTTATTTTTTGAATATTAATTAAAAGCAGGTTTCCAAATTTTTTGAATTGTTCTTCCTTTGTCCCGCGCTCCAATGCTCCACGCAGATTATTAATTTTGGATGATACCTTCTTTAATTCTCTATCGAGATGTTTTGTTATAACCTTTATTTTTTTAAGTCTGTTCTCAAAAAAATATTTTTTTGAGAAGTAAGAATTCAGCCCACTAATTAAATTATCGTAATCTTCTTTTTTAGTGAATGGAAAACTTTTAAAATGTTCAAATGCCAAATTTACATTTGAATTATTTTCATCAATAAAAAGGGCGGGTTTTGATTTATTTATTTCAAGCAGCACATCTTTTAGTAAATTCTGCAGCTCGCTCATTGAATTACTTTTTGCTCTTGCTTTCACTTCTTTAATTACATCCCTGCCTAAAAACTGATAATGTGATTTAACTTTTACTAAAAAATCATCTTCAATTTTTAATTTAAAATCAGGCAAATTAAATTGCTGAATAAACTGTTTTTTCTTGAATTCATTTTTTACGTCGAATATTATTTTTTCGTCTTCAGTTTTAAATGATTCAATATTATAAAATCTGATGAAGAATACATTTGTGTGCTTTCCCCTGATTGCAAAATAAATATTTGAATCGCTCAATTCTATTTTTATAATTCTATCATCTTCAGCAATTGAAATAAAATTGAGCTTTTGACCAACAGCTTCTTTAAAAAAGTTTATGGTATTTTTTTTAGCCCTTGAGTAGTTTGTTCTTAATTTTATAAACGATTGACCGGGAGTTACACATAGCTCAATAAAAAACTCGACCTCACTTTTTTGAAGTGCAATTACAAGCTTATTTTTATCCTGCGAGAATACTTCTGTAACTAACGAATTATATATAATTGCAGAAGCTTCAATTGCGAATCTATTTAAAACGAAATAGTTTTGAATCATTTTAATTCACTTTTAAATCCTTCCAACAAATTAAGGACATAATGGCTGTAAAAACAACATTGTACTCAAATTGAATGAATGAAGAAAAATATATCAGTTCGTGTACAAATGCAGACTTCCATCAAGGTAACCCAATCGTAAGGCTATAGACTGATAAATTGTAAAAGAAACGTGCAATTGATATATTTGATTGATGAAAAATCCTCTAAGATTAAAGCTATTCCGAAATATTTTATACATACTTTTCGGAATAATAGTATTAATAATTTTACTTGATAACCTTATAATGCCTTGGTTCGTTAGCTCACCTGAAACAACTGTTCCGGCTGTTATAAATATGAAAGAATCCGTTGCAGCTGCAATTTTGGAGCAGGCTGGTTTTGAAGTAATAATTAGTGATACTTCTTTTGGACTGGAATACCCGGCAGGTACAATATTCTTACAAAAACCGGATGCCGGTCAGGTTGTAAAAGAGGGAAGAACAATTTATTTGTTTGTTAGCGGCGGAGATAAAATAGTAAACGTGCCGCTGCTTAAAGGCAAATCAATAGTTGATGCAAAGTTTGCTTTAGAACGACTTGGATTGAAGTTAGGCAGAGTTGAAAGAATATTTTCGAGCCAGCCAGCTGACATGATTTTTGATCAGCAATTTGCAGTTGGAACACCTTTAAAGCAGGGTGATGTGGTTGGAATTACAGTTAGTGCAGGAAGAGGCGGCGGAAGCATTTCAGTTCCTGATCTAATTGGTAAATCTCTTTTGGATGCAAGATTGATTCTCAGCGACAGTTCTCTGGTTGTTGGAAAAGTAAATTATCAATCATCATCAACATTGCTGCCGAATACAATACTCGATCAATATCCAAGCAGCGGCAACAGGCTAAGTGCAGGAGATGCAGTTGACTTGTTTGTTACGAAACCTCCCGATCCTAATACTCCTCAAGAAAGGGAAAACTAAAATGGCTTTGCTCGCACCTTCAATTTTATCAGCAGATTTTTCAAATCTTTCTCAACAAATTCGTTTAACTGAAATTGGCGGTGCAGATTGGATTCATTGTGATGTTATGGATGGACATTTTGTCCCAAACATCACAATCGGACCATTGATTGTTAAAGCTGTAAAAAAAGTTACCAAACTTACGGTTGATGTTCATTTGATGATTGAAAATCCTGATAATTATATTGAAGCTTTTGCAAATGCCGGTTCGAATTATATTTCTGTTCATGCAGAAGCTGCTGTTCATCTTAACAGAACAATAAATAGAATTAAAGAATTTGGCTGCAAAGCTGGTGTAGTTATAAATCCTGCAACTCCAGTTGACTCAATTAAAGAAGTTGCAGAATTTATTGATTTGCTATTGATTATGACTGTGAATCCTGGTTTTGGCGGACAAAATTTTATTCCTAATTCAATTAGAAGAATTAAAGAAGCAGTCAAACTGAGAGAGAGCTTAAAAGCAGATTTCTTGATTGAAATTGACGGCGGTGTAAATAAAGAAACAGTAAAAACAGCCAAAGAAGCAGGTGTAGATATTTTTGTTGCAGGATCGGCTGTTTTTAATGCTGATAATATTTCTGCAGCAACAACTGAACTAAAAAATCTAGTGAAGTAAAGTTTTTACTTCGTGAGCTTCAACTAATAATTTCAATCAACAGTCTGAAAATTTGACTTTGCAAAAAATAAATACTAATAAGACAATTAGTAATATTGGAACATATTGCAACCACAGCTACACTTTTGGAAAAAAGAAATTCGACTTTAATAAATCGTATGTGATGGGAATATTAAATGTGACCCCCGATTCTTTTTCCGACGGTGGAAATTATTTTGATTTAGAACCCGCTGTTAGCTACGGATTGAAAATGTTAGAACAGGGAGCAGATATTATTGATATAGGAGGCCAGTCTACTCGTCCCGGATCAGACCCTGTTTCTGACAATGAAGAGCTTAAGAGAGTAATTCCAGTCATAGAAAAAATTCTAAATGTAAATGATGAGGCTGTTATTTCAATTGATACAACAAAAGTAAAAATAGCAGAAGAAGCTTTAAAGTGCGGGGCACAAATTGTAAATGATATTAGTGGTGGTTCTTTTGAACCTGAAATATTTAATGTTGTAAAAGAATTTGACGCAGGATTTGTTATTATGCACATTAAGGGAAAACCTAAGACAATGCAGCAAAATGTACAATATGATAATTTGATAGAGGAGGTTTACAATTTTTTAGCAGTTCAATCACTCAAAGCAAAAGATGCTGGAATAGAAAAAATATTTATTGATCCAGGTATCGGCTTTGGAAAATCAGTTGAAGATAATTTTAAATTAATAAACAGATTGGAAGATTTTAAATTACTTTCTTTACCTATATTAGTTGGACTATCAAGAAAATCATTTATAGGCAAATCGCTTAATCTGGAAATGAATGAAAGAGATGAAGCATCTAATGCACTTAATTGTTTAGCAATTAATAATGGAGCACGAATCATCAGAACACACAATGTTTATTTAGCTGTTCAAACCTGCAGACTAATGAATGAAATGATACTTAACTAATGTTTGAAATATTTAAAATAGGATTTTTAAGTGTAAGTTTTATTGATGTTATTGATATCCTGGTTGTTGCATTTATTATTTACAAGCTATACACAATTCTGCGCGGTACCATTGCTGCACAAATATTTATCGGTTTAATTTTAATTTTACTTTTCTTTTTTGCCGCACAAGCATCAAATTTAAAAGCATTAACCTGGCTCTTAAAATTAATTAGTGATGTTTGGGTAATTGCATTTGTAATTCTTTTTCAGCCGGAAATAAGAAGATTGCTGGTTTTACTGGCACGAAATCCTGTTTTTAAAATTTTTGTTAAAACGGTAGTTCCCGAAACTGCTGAAATTATAACAGATGCAGCATTTGAACTGTCGCAGCGTCAGTATGGTGCACTTATAATTATTGTTCGCGAGACGGGAATAAGAGGTTATGCAGAGACGGGAGAAATTTTAAACGCCAAAGTCAACAAATCACTTCTCACATCAATATTTTTTCCAAAATCACCATTGCATGACGGAGCTGTAATTATAAAAGAAAACATGATCGAAGCAGCCCGTTGTACCCTTCCTTTATCTGCCACAACTGATGTTGATGGTGAATCATTAGGAATGAGGCATCGCGCTGGGTTGGGTATTAGCGAGCAGGCAGATGTGATTGCAGTAATTGTTTCAGAAGAAACAGGAAGTATTTCCGTTGCAGAATACGGCAAAATGGAAACGGGTCTTTCAAAAGATTCTTTAAGGCAAAGATTGCAGAATGCTTTTAAAGCGCCCACAAAAAAAAGCTGGAAAAATCTATTCGAGCAAATAAAAGGACAAAAGTAACACGCTTGTCAGTCTGTTCAGTCATCCCATTTTACAATGAAATTAAAACTTTAAAAGCGGTTGTAATCAATTCATTAAATTTTGTTGATACAGTTGTTGCAGTTAACGATGGTTCGAATGATGGTTCCGAAAAGGAAATTGAAAATTTAGAAAAAGTTATTCTCATAAATTTGAAAGTCAATTCTGGAAAAGGCGAAGCACTAAGGAATGGATTTGAGAAAGCGCTTGCACTTGGCTTCGAAAAAATAATTACATTAGATGCAGACCTTCAGCATGATCCGATATTTATACCCAAAATTATAGATGCGTTAGACAATTATGATATAGTAATTGGAAATCGTTTGAATGATTTGCAAGGCATGCCTCTTCAAAGGATATTGAGCAATAAACTCACATCATTTTTGCTATCTTTAAAAACACGACAGCAAATAATAGATAGTCAATGCGGTTTTAGAGGATATAGTTCTTCATCGCTGAAAAGTGTCAAAACTGCTTATTCGGGTTTTGAAGCTGAGAGCGAGATACTTGTCGATGGAGCAAAAAAGGGTTTTAAAATTGGATTTGTAGAAATACCGACTAAATATGACAGTAGAAAAAGTAAAATGCGTCCGTTTAAAACAATTGTAGGTTTTTTAAAAGTGATAATTAATAAGTGATTATGTTTCACTATTTTTGCATTGTTCATCAATTATTTTAAGATGTAATACAGGAGATTGCCATGAAGTTAAGATATTTCTCTCATTCGGCATTTCAATTAACAACAAACAGCGGCGTTAGTATTTTAATCGATCCTTTTCTTACAGGCAATCCCACTTCACCGGTAAAAGCACAGGATATAACAGCAGATTATATAATTCTCACTCACGCTCACGGTGATCATCTGGGAGATGCATTTAGTATAGCGGATAGATGTAAAGTTACTTTTATTTGTGTGAATGAATTAGCAGAATACTGTAAATCCAAAGGATACAATGCACATAACATGCATATTGGCGGTGGTTACAATTTTGATTTCGGAAGAGTTAAGTTTACAATAGCACACCATGGCTCCCAAACACCTGATAATTATTATGCCGGTGAACCAGCCGGTGTAATCGTTTCAGCTGATGGAAAAAATGTTTATCATACCGGAGATACTGGATTATTTTATGACATGAAGCTTATTGGTGAAATGACTCCTATTGATTATATGCTTCTGCCAATAGGAGATAATTTTACTATGGGAATTACGGATGCAGTTAAAGCAGCAGAATTAACATCACCGAAAGTTGCAATACCAATGCACTATAATACTTTTCCGGTTATAGAAGCCGATCCGAATGAATTTAAGAAGAAAGCTGAAGCAAAAGGAATTGTAAGTAAAGTTTTAAATTTTGGCGAAGAAATTGAATTATAAAAAACAAGTTAGTATTATTTTCAATGAGTTGATTTTTACATAAAAATAATGACTAAAATAATTTCAATAGCAAATCAAAAGGGTGGAGTGGGTAAAACCACAACCGCAATTAATTTAGCATCTCTGCTTGCTGCCGCAGAGAAAAAGACTCTTCTGATTGATATTGATCCTCAATCAAATTCATCGTCTGGTTTAAGCATAGTAAAACACAATCCTTCTATTTATGATGTACTAATTGGAAATGCGGATATTAAGCACGTAATCATCGAATCATATATGCCTTATCTTGATTTGCTGCCGTCCAATATTAATCTTGTGGGTGCCGAAATTGAAATGGTTGACCTTCCAAATCGGGAAACAATTCTCAAAAAATCCCTTAGTGAAGTTTATGAAAGATATGATTATATTATTGTTGATTGTCCACCATCGCTTGGGCTGTTAACTCTCAATGCACTAACTGCTTCAAGTTCGGTTTTAATTCCTGTTCAGTGTGAATACTTTGCTCTTGAAGGTTTGGGACAGCTTTTAAATACAATTAAAATTGTAAAGCAATATTTTAATACAGATCTATTAATTGAAGGGGTGCTGTTAACCATGTTCGATACAAGACTAAGATTATCTCATCAGGTGGCGGAGGAAGTTAGAAAATATTTTGGTGATAAGGTTTACAACACTGTAATAAACAGAAATGTACGCATCTCGGAAGCTCCGAGTTATGGTAAACCTATAATTTTGTACGATGCAACATCATCAGGCGCACTTAACTATATGGCTTTTACCACTGAGCTTCTTGAAAGAAATGCGAAATCAATTAAAGTAAATTAATATGGGAAAATTCAAACCAGGATTAGGAAGAGGATTGGATGCGTTAATAAAACCGCAGGATTACATCAAAAATGATGACGACTCAAAGGACATCGCAAAAATAAAAGATGATGACGGCAAACAAGTTGATGTACTTGCAAAAATTTCTGTTGAATTTATATCCCGCAACCCATACCAACCAAGATTTAATATTGATCCCGCATCTTTAGAGGAATTAAAAAAATCAATACTTGCAAACGGATTAATTCAGCCAATTACAGTCAGGAGAACTCCCGATCATAAATATCAGCTGATTTCCGGTGAAAGAAGATTGATTGCCTGCAAAGAAATCGGGTTTAGGGAAATCCCGGCTTATATTATTAAAGTCGATTCGGATGAATTAATGCTGGCTCTTGCACTGATTGAAAATATACAGCGCGAAAAACTGAATGCAATTGAAATTGGATCGGCTTATAAAAGACTCATGGATGAATGCCATCTGACACAGGAACAGATTGCAGAAAAAGTTGGAAAAGACAGAACAACAATTGCAAATTCTATAAGACTTCTCCGACTGCCTAAAAAAGTACAGGATAGTTTAATTGCTGATGAAATATCTGCCGGACACGCAAGAGCTTTAATTAATATTGAGGATGAAAATATCCAGATTCAACTATTGCAAAAAATTAAAAGCAGCAATTTATCTGTTAGGAAAGTCGAAAGGTTAGTCAGTGAACTTAATGAAGGCACCTCGAAAGATTTGAAAAAACGGACTAACCAGATAAGGAATAAAGTAGAATTTTATACACCTCACTTGAGAGATGTTGAGGACAAACTTAGAACAATTATCGGGACAAAGGTCACTTGCAAGCAGCGAAGCGACGGCAGTGGGGAAATAGTCTTAGAGTATTATTCAAACGCTGAACTCGAGCGTTTACTTGAATTATTCGAAGTAATTGATAAAAAATATAATTAAATCCCTTCTACTTGTAATTCTTGTTACTGTTATTTTATACGGGCAGGAACCTACAAATAACAGCAGCACGCAGGATACTATTTTTGTTATGGAAAAATCACCGTGGGGTGCAGTACTGCGCAGTGCAATTCTTCCGGGCTTCGGACAATTTTATAATGAATCGTACTGGAAAATTCCTATTGTCTGGGGAATCGGTGCGTTGTTAATATCAGGTTGGGTTCACAATAATGGACTATATAAAGAGAATCGAGATTTGTTTATACAATCAGGGAATGATATTTACAAGCAACGAAGGGATTTTTACCGTGATCAGAGGGATAATTTTACCATTTACCTTGTTATAACTTATCTGTTAAATTTAGTTGATGCTTATGTAGATGCTCACTTATTCGATTTTCAAGTGGATGAAAATTTTGGTTCAAGTACATTAAGAATGAACTATCGCTTAAACTTTTAATTTGCAACTACCGATTGTTAGATAAAAATGAAAAACAAACTATCGTGTCCTTCTTGTGGATTTGAAAATAATTTTTACTCACGGATCTGTTCCTCCTGTAAAAGTTATTTACGAGATAGGGTCGTTAATATTGATCTGTGGTCCATTATAACTACATTAGTTGAAAATCCATTAAAAGCCTTCCGAACAATAATTTTTGCCGAGCATAAAAATTTTATCTTCTTTTTAGTCTTAATTGCTGCAATTAAATATTTTATTACTGCAAGATTTCTATCCGGCTACACAATCGGCGAATTCATTTCTACATCAAATATTTTTATTAGTTTTTTTATTGTTCTATCTGCAGTTACTCTTTTTTTTCTTCTCTCCGCATTTTTAATAAAAATATTTTGGAATAATTTAGGTTTTAATTCGAGGTTTAAAGACAATCTCGCAGTAATAATATACTCACAGGTTCCAATAATTTTTGCGTTACTTCTCTTATTCCCACTTGAAATAGTAATTTTTGGTGATTTTTTGTTTTCAACAAATCCATCTCCATTCCAAATTAAGAGTACTATTTCTTACATTTTTTTCATTGTTGAAGTCATTGTTTTCCTCTGGAGTGTTTTTCTATATTTTGCTGCATTTTACGCTTCTTCAAATAACAAAATACTTTCAATTTTAACTACTATTGTGTTTGTTTTTCTGCTTTCGGCAATTCTCATTTTTTCATCAAGAATTATTTTTACACTTTAAAAGATGAGCGGAAAAAAATCATTCTTTTCCAGAGATAAAATTGCAATTCTAAATACTTACAAAAAAATTCCACTTGAAATTTCCCACGGAGAAGGTGTTTATCTTATTTCAGAAGACGGCAAACGCTATCTTGATTTTTTTTCGGGATTAGCTGTAAATGCACTTGGTTACAACCATCCCAAAATCATAACAGCAATAAATCAGCAGATATCAAAGTATAATCATCTATCA
>CBDUAV010000066.1:0-17549 GCA_965365225.1 uncultured Ignavibacteria bacterium
AAAATGGAGTAATTAACATGAAATTCTTTTTAGGTTTCATTCTTGTGGGTGCCATCGGTGTCGGCATTTACTATTTTGTTTTTGCAAGCGATAAAGGTGATGTAGAAGTTACAGGTAAAATTCAGGTTTCGCAGCAGCAAAGTTATGATATTAATGCCCCGGCTGTTTCGGGACCCTTATACCTCGCGGTTATAAAGGGAACTGTAAAGAATAATACAAATAAACAACTGAAAAATATTTTTATTAAATATTCAATTGCTGGTCAGCAGACCAGTGCAATGGTTTTTGATCTGGCACCCGGACAAATGCTTGAATATAACACGAAGGGTGTGAGAACAAAAGCAATGAATCCAGAATATTATTTTGATGGTGTTCAGTACGACGAAAAAACTTTTTAGGGGTTTTATTATCTTTCTATTAAATGAAAGATAAGATTGTATTAATTACAGGATCAACAGACGGCATAGGGAAACAAACCGCGATAGAGCTTGCTCAAAAAGGAGCAACCGTGCTCATCCATGGCAGAAGTCTTAAGAGAGGGAACGCGGTTATAGAAGAGATTATCCGGCAAACTAACAATTCCAAAATAGATTTATTCGTTTCAGATTTTTCTTCTTTAAAACAAGTTAAAGAGCTCGCAGAAGAAATTAAAGCGAAGCATGATCGTTTAGATGTTCTTATTAATAATGCCGGCGTTTATATGAAAAAACGAGCTTTAACCGAAGATGGATATGAAATGACTCTCCAGGTTAATCATCTTGCACCTTTTCTTTTAACAAATCTTTTACTGGATTTACTCCAGCATAGCATTCCATCACGAATTATAAATGTAAGTTCAATGGCACACAGCAGCAGTATAGATTTTAATGATCTGCAAGGTGAAAAAAATTACAGTGCTTACGGTGCTTATGCTCTTTCGAAGCTTGCAAATATTCTCTTCACATTTAGGCTTGCCGAACTTTTAAAGAGCACTTGTGTTACAGTAAACTGTTTGCATCCGGGTGTAATAAATACAAAACTTTTGCGCGAAGGTTTTGGATCTAAGGGTGAAAATGTAAAGGTTGGGGCAAAAATTCCTGTTTTCCTCGCCTCATCAACAGATGCTGATGATATTACTGGGAAGTTTTATGTAAACGGTCTCAAGGGTTTAATTCCGCAAGAAGGACAAGCCGCAGAAATTGTTTACAATAAAGATGTGCAGGAGAAGCTATGGGAAATTAGCATTAAATTAGCGGGTCTAAAAAGCCCGATTCAATAAATACTATTTTACCATTTTCTCTGCTGATTTTTTAATCGATTTGATCATACCTCCAAAAATTAAGCCGTGCAGTGGATAAACTGAATACCAATACAGCACCCCCCATAAACCTTTTGGTTCATAAAATGCTGTTTGTGTTAAAGTAGAATGGTTATTTAGATTTTCTTCAACCTGAAACTGAAGCCATGCTTTACCCGGTAATTTCATCTCCGCACGAAGCCGGAGCAACTTATTTTTTTCTATCTCCTCAACTCTCCAAAAATCAAGCGGATCGCCTGGTAAAAGTTCTGTTTCACTTCTTCTGCCCCTTCTTAATCCTACGCCTCCGAAAAGTAAATCAAGGTGGCCACGGATTCTCCACAGAAAATTTGCATACCATCCATTCTTTCCGCCAAGTGAAGTGAATGCCTTAAAGGTTGATTCTATATTAGCTTTTACAAGTGTTTCTCTTTTTTCAATTATCATCCCTTCTTTTTGTGTAAGATGAACAGGGCTAACTTCATTTTTTACACCGGAAGAGTATGCACTAAACCAAATGGTTTCGGTTTTACCTTCTTTGTTTCTTTTCAAAGCAAGTTCAACAGCTTCTTTATAAGAAATGGATGTGAAGTTAAATAATTCTTTTGCTTTAGTGCTTTTACAGATAAGTTCATTCTTTAAACCATCGACTAAGGGTTTTGCAATTCTGCTTGGAAGCGGTGTGACAAAACCAATCCAGTGAGATGACAACCGCGGCGTTAGAACCGGAACTTTAATAAAATATCTTTTTAAACCTCTCACTTCTGCATAAATGCTCATCAGATCTTTATAAGTAAGAATGTCCTCTCCGCCAATTTCAATTATCTCCCCGGTTGATTCTCTAACTTTAAGCGCATCAATTAAATACCGAAGCACATCTCTTATTGCGATTGGCTGGGTTTTCGTGTTTACCCATTTAGGGGTAATCATTACTGCAAGGCGCTCTGTAAGATATCTAATCATTTCAAAGGAGAGGCTTCCGGAACCAACTATTACCCCGGCCCTGAACTCTGTTACGGGCACACTAAACTTTCTTAATGTCTCCCCCGTTTGTAATCTGCTTGATAAATGTTTAGAAAGGTTTTCATCAGGTGAAACCAGACCACCAAGATATATAATTCTTTTTACATTTTGATTTTCGGCTGCACGGGCAAAATTTTCTGCGGCAATAATATCTGTTTTGGAAAATTCATCATCACCGCCCATCGAGTGAATTAAATAGTAGGCTGTATCAATTCCTTTTAAGGCATTGTTGAGTGAGTCCTCATCTAAAACATCCCCCTGAAAAATTTCTGCGCCATTCCACCTGTTTTTTAATCGCGAAGCATCTCTGGCAAGGCAACGCACTTTATAACCGCTTTCCTGAAGACGTGGAACTAATCTCCCACCAACATATCCTGTTGCCCCTGTTACTAAAATCATTTTATTGTTTAAGTATTTCTAACATGGCTTAAAAATTCCTTTCGTGTTTCATCATTAAGAAATTTGCCGTTGTAACTCGATGTGATTGTTGAACTGTTTACATCATTTACTCCCCTTGAAGCAACACACAAATGATCAGCATCAATTAAAACAGCGACATCATCGGTTTGCAAGGTTTCTTTTAATTCACTTGCAATCTGCATAGTTAATCTTTCCTGGACCTGTGGCCGCTTTGCATAATACTGTGCAATCCTGTTAAGCTTTGATAAACCGATAACATGATTTTTGGGAAAGTATGCAATATGGGCTTTACCTATAATCGGTACAAAATGATGTTCACAATAGGAATAAATTGTAATATTCTTTTCAACAAGCATTTCGTTAAATTTAAATTTATTTTCAAACAATGTTGGCTGTGGTTTGTTTTCAGGATTCAATCCATTAAAAATTTCTTTCACATACATTTTTGCAACACGCTGAGGGGTATCTCTTAAACTTTCATCGCTTAAATCAAGTCCAAGTATATGCATTATTTCTTTAAAATTCTTTTCAATCAATTCTATTTTTAATTCGTCATCAATTTTAAATGCATCGCTGCGGAGAGGTGTATCAACCGAACTTAAAATATGATCATCAATTATTTCCTCAAAATCGATAATGTGAGATTTACCGTTTCCATTGTCGTTCATCGGGATTTCCTTTTTTTATCAATTAAAACAAATAAAATAATTTTAAAGTTCAGGGGTGAAAACGGCGCTTATTAGCTCTTTATATAAGCTATTTCGAATTAAAATGAACTCTTTTGTTTTTCGCTGATGATTAGTGATAATTGTTTAATGTGATCATTAACAATTGATGGCTGTAAATCTGTAATTGTGCTATGAATCTAAAACAAATGCTGATTTGGATGGATTTGTTTCTTAGAAAAGTCAATAGATTTGACATCATAATATCTTCTGATTCCTATAAACCAGAAAATTAAAACAGAATAGATTATGAAGAATGGAATTATATAGTCCTTCCATCCAAGAACTAACATCACAGCTATTATTAAAAGTTGAAATCCAAGTCCAAGAATTGATACTGCAGTCATAAACCATTTGGGGAACCATTCGCTTTTTGGTGCATTACTATCTAGGATAAAAACTGTTTTGTCGAAAATTCCATAAAATATTTTATATAAGCTGAAGAGAATATCTACGCTTTTTTGTTTTTCTCCTTTTAAGGCTTTAGGTGTTTTATGTTCAAAAATACGACTTGTGGTATCTCCATCTAGTCTAGTCCTCAAAATAACATAATAGTAATTATACAAAGTGCCCTGTAATTGTATGCTTAAAAATGCAAGAATAGCTAATACCAAACCAACATTTGTAACTTGCCAAATCGCTAGGATAATAAATAAATTTAATACGATATCTGACACAGAGTCAAGATAACGTCCCGTATATGATGGCGTTTTTTTTATTCTTGCTAATTCACCATCAGCAGCATCTAAAATTGATTTTAAGATTAAGAAAAAAGCAGCTGCCCAAAAATATTCATATATTATGCAGGCAATGGCTAATAGTCCTGCGATAATAAATCCAAAGGTGATGTGAATTGAGGTTAGTCTAGTGTGCTGGAGTGATTTGGCAATAAATCTTGCTGCTGGTCTCCCATAATCTGATAGGTCTAAAAATTTATTTTCATCGGGTAATTTGGACATCAACTTATCCGACAGTTTTATTATTCGTAGTAACTAAAATAAAATTAAGCTAATAGTTTGGACTGTAAAAGTAAATTGTGTATAGACTAATAATTCACCCACTCGTATTATTTGTGAGGTAAAACATCAGACTATTCGCCTATTAATTCTCTAAGCTCATTCAAAGCCAGAACCGAAAAACCCCTATCATGAAAATAGATTACCTTACCCATTGGATCAAGTAATAAAACTCTTGCGTTGTTAGAGTTTTCATTTCCAGTAAATTCTTGGACTTTCGCACCATCACCGTATACTGTTATTACCCCACCCCATAATTCTTTTGGTATTCCCTTTCGCATTCCTTCATCTATTGAAGATTTAAACATCCGCGGAAACAATCCTTGGATTGTTGGAATTTCGTATGCTTTGATATTGGTTTCAGTCATATCCAAACCAATTAACCAGCGATCAATGTCAAATTGTGAATCTTGTACATAGCCGAGAAGTAAAACTACATATGTGCCCTTAAAATAAGCTGGCAACTCCCGTTCTTCCTCCGTTAGGGTTTGACCGCTAACAGTGGGGAAGTATTCTCCAATAGGATTACGATTAACATATGTTGTTGAACAACCAAATATGCTAAACGCTATTAAACCAATTATAACAATATTCTTCATTACTCTTTCTTATAATCAACTTTAGAATTAATAAAATTTTATCCAATCGATCATTAACTCAAACTTACCAAACTGTTTATCAGCAATAAGTATCCCGATTTGTTTTATATCTTTTGACTCTAGTCTGGGTTTGTTAGAAAGAGTCGTACCCCTAAAAGTTGGTTTAAAGTCACTAAAAGGAATTTTATATTCTTTCCATTCGCCGGGATCCGTCTCAAACTTTGCCTGATAGGATATTCCATCAAAATTTTTATCTGTTCTAAACCTTAAACTATAAATGTTGCCATCACCTTTTACACGAATAATGGCTCCCTCAAAATCATTAAATTCATTTTTTAATGAGGCCCTGACGGAAGCAAAGCCTCCATTGTTATCCGGAGATACCGTTCCCGAAAATGTAGCAGTGCTGTCGGAGTTAATTTCAAATCTGCTTTCAGATATTCCGCCCATAACAACATCATTTACTGTTGTCCATTCACCGGAAGTTGATTGGGAATTGAAATTAAATATTTCTGTTTCACCGTTCATTATTAGACTCATAACTGTTAAAAATATAATTGATATCATTTTATTTGCTCAATTCTCGTTCTATCAATGAAATGATTTTTTTGCTATCCGGTTTTGTTGTGCTTCTGAAACGGTCGACAATATTTCCCTCCTTATCAATAACAAATTTTTCAAAATTCCATTTAATAGAGGACTTTCCTGTTACAGAGTTATCTGTTAATAAATCGAAAAGGGGGTCTTTTTCATCTCCCTTAACATGAACTTTATCAAACATAGGGAATGTGACTTTAAAATTTAGTGAACAGAAACTTTTAATCTCTTCATTTGTGCCAGGCTCCTGTCCGCCAAAATCATTACAGGGAAAACCAAGCACTTCAAATCCCTGATCTTTATATGTTTCATAAATTTTTTGCAAAGCTGCATATTGTGAAGTAAAACCACATTTGCTGGCTACGTTTACAATAAGCAACACCTTACCTTTAAAGTCGGATAATTTTACTTCTTTCGAGTTAATGTCTTTAACAATAAAATCACCAACGTTTGCTGATTTACTGGAAGAGGATAAATTAAACAATGAAAATTCAGTTAATGCAGAAACTATATTGCCCATAGTATTATTTTAATAAATTATCGAACTAATCTTTCTTAGTTACACAGGTATAATGGATTAAAATCCAGTTTTTAATATATAATTTTAAATTGTTTTTATTGCAGAAAGTCCACCATCGATTTTTATTATCTGTCCTGTAATCCAAGATGAATCATCAGATAAAAGAAATTGAACAGCATTTGCAATTTCTTCAGCGTTTCCAATTTTATTTAAAGGATGTCTTTTAGCAGAAGCATTTCTTTTTTCATCAGTAGAAAGCAATCGCTCAGCAAGTGGCGTATCAGTTATTGATGGCGCAATTGCATTAACTCTAATCTTCGGCGCAAGTTCTGCTGCTAAAGATCTTGTTAAGCCCTCAACTGCACCCTTTGCCATTGCAACAGATGCGTGGTAAGCCATTCCAGTTTGCACAGCAACTGTGCTGAACATTACTATAGATGAATTCTCTTCCTTTGATAAATTAGGTAAGTAGTTTTGAATGGTTCTTACTGCGCCCAAGGCATTTACATTAAAATCATCCGCAAAATCTTTTTGCTTTAAACTTTTTAAAGGCTTTAAATTTATTGTACCTGGACAGTAAACTAATCCCTTAAGGGAATCTTCAATTGATGGAAATTTTTCATCAGAATTAGTTACATCATAAGAAATTTTTTTTATGTTTTCGGAAGCCTCAATCTTTTCCGGATCTCTACTAATTACGTAAACCTTATTACTAGCGGAAGCAATTTGTTTTACAACTTCATATCCAATTCCTGAACTTCCACCAACAACTAAATAACTGCTCATTATTAAACTTTCTTTATTAGTAATAAATTATACTGAATACTCCTTTAAATAACCGTTAAAGAGCGTTTTATGTGACTCTTCATCCGCAAGTAAGGTAATTGCCAGATCCTGAGTAACATAATCTACACCATCACAGTCTTTTATCAGTTTGTTATATCCTTCAATTGCTTCATCTTCAGCTATAATAACCCCTTTAATGACTGAAATAACATCAGTTGTTTCCTTTGGTGGTTGCAATGCTTTTTGCATAGCTGTAAAGTTCATTGAGCCGGGAACTGTTCCGCCAAGCTCCTTAATTCTCTTTGCAATGGTTTGAGCATGGTTTAGTTCATCAGCAACCTCTGCTGTTAAGGATTTTTTTATCTCCTCCGCACGTACACCGTCGAGGTTTACAGAATTTGAAATGTAGTTCATTATTGTTTCAATTTCTGCCCAATAAGATTTAGTTAAGCCTTCTAAAATTTTTTCTTTTGACGACATTATATCTCCGTTTTTTAAATAAATATTACTTTGTTAACAAAAAGAAAGCAAATTTAGTTCGATAAAAAGGAAATCGGGCAACTGGTGTGATAGAAAAAAAATTTTAGATTTAAAGCAAATTAAACCCTAAAAAACAGCACTAATTCCAATTGAAGGCAAAATGCCAATTGCTTCATTAAACTCGGGGCTTTGAGTTCTTACATCCCAGCGAACGTTAGTAATATTTTTTCGGTTATAAATGTTTTGAATATCAATATATGTTATCAAACTCCATCCACTGAAGAACCAGTATTTATCTACCCTTAGATCCAAACTGTGATTTTCAGGAAACCTTATTAAATTGTAATCACTTACGTTTTGTGTCCCATCTGCGTTGTAAGGAGTATAAGGTCTTCCGGTTGAATAACGAAATTTAAGACTTGTTTCCCACTCTGTACTGAACCTATAACCACCGCTTATGCTAACAATCCAGGTTTGATCGTAGGAACCAGTTCGATCAATTTTATCAAGTGCTGCGTAATCTGCAACACTGTAAGTTAGACTTGCAATTCCATAATAAGGAGTGTCTGATAATTTTTTTTGTAGTGAAAACTCAACACCTCTTGCTTTTCCAGTTCCTGCAGAAGTTAATGGTTCTAAACCAAATGATTCATAATTTTCATCCCCAAATCCAGCTCCGGTGTTTGCAAGTGTAAGATACGTTCTGATTAAACTAACCGGATAATCTGAATAGTCTTTATAAAATCCTTCAACCTTAATTAATGCATCTGCACTAACATAATGATCGAAACCAAGTATAAATTGATTTACCTGAATATTTTTTAGTTTAGTGTTTAATGGCGAGCCCACAAGCCAAAGATATGAAGGTGATTGATAATAAATTCCTGTACTGAAGTTTATGCGTGTTATATCACTAAGCAAGTACGAAAAAGACGCGCGTGGACTGAAATAAAAACTTTTCTCCAATACACTAAAAAAATCTGCCCTTACACCAAGATTAGTAATAAACCGATCAAATAAAACAGTATTGTAATTTAAATACACCGCACTTTTGTAATATGTCGTGCTTGTATCCAATGCTGTTGTCAGAAGTGAGTCGCCAAAAGTTGTTGTATATGTTGGAAGAAGAATGTTTGCTTCAAAATTTATCAGTTTTGCATCGCCGCCAAGAGTAATATCTGTTTTGTTTGAAAGCTTGTAAGTTAATTCAGCATTAAAAGTATTTTCTTTCTCTTTCGACTTATTTAAATAAACCGGGACCAAAAGTGAATCTCGTTGCTGTGTATCGTAATCAACAAAATTTCTGCTTAGTGATAAATTGATAAAACCGTTATCAATCAAATGCCTGTATTTTATTCCTGTAAGATACTGTAACTGCTCACTTCCGACAATGCTGGAATTATCGTATCGCTGGTCTTCGGTATCATTAAAATAGTTTATGTTATCAATTGCAGAGATAAGCAGGAAGGAAAGCGAATTGTTTTTATCAATTTCAAAATCAGCTTTACCTAAAATATCCCAATATTCGGGGACAAAAGAAAAATCAGCTGCTTTAAAAATAAAATCGAGATAACTTCTTCTTGCAGAAAAAATAAACTGCGAAGTGCTGGCAATAGGTCCCTCAACATTTAACCCGAATTGCGTTGCAGAGATTGTTGCTTTGCCTCCAATTCGATCCTGCCTACCCTTGCGTAAATCAATTGCAAGCGATGATGAAAGCTTATCACCATTGTTTACAGAAAATCCACCGGTTGAAAAAGATGTGCTGCTGACAAAATCAAGATTTATATAGCTTAACGGTCCTCCCGTTGCGCCCTGGGTTCCAAAGTGATTTATATTCTGAACCTTATAGCCATCTATCAGATAAAGATTTTCAGATGGTGCGCCGCCGCGAACAACCAGGTCATTTCTTCCCGGATCAGCCTGTGCAACTCCGGGTAACACAGAGAGTGCCCTTATTACATCTTCAAAACCCCCGGGACTGCGGCGTATCTCTTCGTTGCTGAAGCCTCTGGTGCTTATTAAGTCGAGTCTGCTTGTTTCAAAGTAGTCGCTTTTAACGACAACATCTTCCAGCTCAATTGCCTCTTCTTCCAATTCAAAAATTACTTCTGGAGAGAAACCGCTCATTACCATTATATCGGTTTTTGTTACACTCCTGTAACTTAAGATGGATGCTCTTAATTGATATTCTCCTGGAGGAAGATTTTGAATTTCAAATTTTCCGTTTATATCTGTTGAAGCACCAAAATTTGTGTTGATCACAAGTACGTTTGCACCAGGTAAAGGTTGCTGAGTGAATTTATCAACCACTTTACCGTAAATTGTAATTGTATTTTCCTGGGCAATTGATACAGTTGAAATTTGAACTAATAATATTATTAGTAATAAAAGTTTCATAAATTTAGATTGTTTTAATGAATTGAATTAAACAAACAAAGTTAAAAAATAGTTCGCAAAGACTTTATTTAAATAAGAAACCTGATAAATAAATGATAAAAGAACAAAGGATAAGACTCCCTCATCAAGGAATAGAAGTCACTACTGGTCCGGTAATGTATTGGATGAGCCGTGATCAAAGAGCACACGATAACTGGGCCTTATTGTATGCGCAGCATTTGGCTATTGATAAGAAAAAAGATTTGATTGTTGTGTTTTCTCTCGTTTCTGAATTCTTAGGAGCAACACAACGCCAATATGATTTTATGCTTAAAGGATTGATGGAGGTTGAAATTGAATTAAAAAGAAATAATATTCCATTTATGTTTCTGCTGGGAGAACCATCTGCCGAAATTCCAAAATTCATCAAGAAGAATAATGCGGGTATTTTGGTTTCTGATTTTGATCCTCTGAAGATTAAAAGAAAGTGGAAAAACGAAATTGCAAAGAAAATAAATATCCCCTTTTATGAAGTTGATGCACACAATATTGTTCCATGCTTTTATGTTTCACCAAAGCAGGAGTTTGGTGCATACACAATCCGTCCAAAGATTCACAAAAACCTGCCTGAATTTTTAGATGAGTTTCCAAAACTTAAAAAGATGAAAAGCAGTACATCGCTTTCTCCAGGTAAAATTGATTGGGATAAGGTTTACTCTTCATTAAAGGTAGATGAAGAGGTTAAACCTGTTGACTGGCTAAAGCCCGGGGAAAAGGCTGCACACAAAAATTTAATAGATTTTATAGAAAATAAGTTCGATAAGTATGCCGAATTAAGAAACGATCCAAACGCTGATGTTCTTTCAAACCTTTCACCTTATTTACATTTTGGGCAAATATCTGCACAGCGCGTTGCTTTAATAGTTAATGGTTTAAACGATCATCCTTCTGCAGAATCATTTTTAGAGGAATTAATTGTTAGAAGGGAACTTTCAGATAACTTTTGTTTTTATAACGCTAACTACAATTCTTTTAGAGGCTTTCCAGATTGGGCCAAGAAAACTTTGAATGATCATAAAAAAGATCAGAGAGAATTTGTTTACACATTAAAGAAGTTTGAAGAATCAAAAACACACGAAGATTTATGGAATGCAGCTCAACAGCAATTGGTAAACACAGGCAAACTACACGGTTATATGAGGATGTATTGGGCTAAAAAGATTCTCGAATGGAGCAAATCACCCGAGGAAGCTTTAAAGATTGCTATCTATTTAAATGATAAATATGAGCTTGACGGGAGAGACCCGAATGGCTATACTGGCTGTGCATGGGCAATTGGTGGTATACACGACAGAGCCTGGTCTGAAAGACCTGTTTATGGTAAAATTAGATACATGAATCGCAATGGGGCTAAAAGAAAGTTTGACGTTGAAAAATATGTTACAAAAAACTCATCAACTCAGAAAGATTTGTTTGATAAATAGTAATATGCGGCTTGTAAAATACAATGGATAACGAAGTAACATTAATCTTTCCACACCAGCTATTTAATGATCATCCCGCAATAGATAAAAGCAGAGTTGTTTATTTAATTGAAGATCCGCTTTTCTTTGGTGATGAAAACTATCCAGCAAAGTTTCATAAGCAAAAATTGATTTTTCATCGTGCTTCGATGATTGCATACAAGGATTATTTGGAGAAGAAAAAATTAAGGGTAAAATACATCTATTACTCTGACAAAGGTAAAACACTCAAGCCCAATTATCTCATAAGCCTGTTCAAAGAAAATAAACCAAAAGAAATTCATTTTGCGGATGTTGTTGATTTTATTTTAGAGAAAAGAATTAAGCGTTGTGCAAAACAGCTTAATATAAAAATTCAAAAGTATCCAACGCCAATGTTTATTTCAGATGAGAACCGGATCAAAAAATATTTTTCAAAAAAGAGAAAATATTTAATGGCTTTTTTTTACTCTGAACAACGCAAGCACTTAAACATTTTGATGGAAGATGATAAACCAGTCGGCGGTAAATGGAGCTTTGATGATGAAAACAGAAATAAATTGCCTAAAAACATTGTATTGCCTGCGGTAAAATTTCCAAAAGAAGATAAACTTGTAATTAATGCAAAAGATTATGTTGATAGAAACTTCAAATCAAATCCCGGTTCTACAGATTCTTTTTTCTATCCAACAAAACACAAAGAAGCTGAAAAATGGTTTAACGATTTCTTAAAAAACAGATTTACACTATTCGGAGATTACGAAGACGCTATAGCAAAAGATGAATTGATTATTTATCACTCAGTCCTATCTCCTCTTCTAAATTCTGGTTTGTTAACTCCTGAATATATTACTGAAAAATCACTTGAGTTTGCATCACAAAATAAAGTTCCTATTAATTCGCTTGAGGGATTTATAAGACAGATAATTGGCTGGCGAGAATTTATAAGAATTATTTATGAAAGAGAAGGTGTGAATCAAAGAAACTCAAATTATTTTGGTTTTAATAAGATTATGCCCAAAGCTTTTTATACCGGCGACACAGGGATAGAACCAGTGGATACAACAATTCACAAATTACTAAATCATTCTTATCTTCACCATATTGAAAGATTGATGGTGATGGGAAATTTTATGCTGCTTTGCGAAATAAATCCAAAAGAAATTTACAAATGGTTTATGGAAATGTTTATTGATGCATATGATTGGGTCATGGTGCCCAACGTTTATGGAATGAGCCAATTTGCTGATGGTGGATTGATGAGCACAAAGCCATACATCTCATCATCAAATTACATTTTAAAGATGAGTGATTATAAAAAAGGAGTTTGGTGCAAAGTTTGGGATGGATTATACTGGAGATTCTTAAATAAACATAAAAAGTTATTTGCTCAAAACCCCAGGATGAATATGATGATGAAGCTCCTTGAAAAAATGGACTCAAAAAAACTATCCGCACATATTAAAGCTGCCGAAGATTACCTCTCAAAACTCCGATAAATTTCACAGTAATGGAACTGAATTCATTTGAGATTTGTTTAGTTAAGTTAGGAAACCAATCCTACTAATCTATACCAAAAACAAATTTAATTGGAGGTTTTATGAAAAAACTCATCGCATTGCTGATTTTCACTCTAGGGATCTCAGCATCTCTAGCTCAAACCGCAAGAATCCAAATTATCCACAATGCTGCTGATCCTGCAGCACAAGAAGTGGATGTATATGTAAATGGAACACTTGCGCTTGATAATTTCGCCTTTCGTGCAGCAACTCCCTTTATTGACTTGCCCGCTGGTGTAACACTTAATATTGGAATTGCGCCCGGAAATAGCGGTTCAGTAAATGATACATTGAAAAACTTTCAGGTTGTTCTGGCAGAAAATGAAACTTATGTTGCCGTTGCAAACGGCGTACTAGATCCAAATTCATTCTCACCAAATCCTGACGGAAGAGATATCTCCTTTACTCTTTTTGCAAAAGATAATATTCGCGAAGAGGGGAATAGACCCTGGGGGGTTGATTTTGTAGTTTTACATGGTGCTACAGATGCGCCTACTGTAGATATTATTGCTAAAAGGGTTTACCAGCCTGTTGGACTCGATTTGACAGGAACAGAAGAAGTAAACGAAGTCTCCGATGGTGAGGATTCCTTCTGGTGGGGAAGACGTATTGTGAACAATGCGGCATACGGCGATATAACAAATTATAAAAGACTTCTTGCAAGACAGTATATACTGAAAGTTACCCCTGGTGATAATAATAATACTATTGTCGCAAAGTTTGATGCAAATCTCACTGGCTTGGGGGGCGGAGCAGCTGTTGTTTTTGCTTCGGGATTTCTGAATCCTTCAGCTAATCAAAACGGCGCTGCATTCGGAATCTTTGCTGCCTTGCCTGATGGCAATGTTGTTGAGTTTCCATTGGTTGTCCCTACCGCAAGATTACAGGTAATACATAACGCTGCAGACCCTATCGCGAACGAAGTTGACGTTTATATAAATGGAACATTAACTTTAGATAACTTTGCATTCCGTACAGCAACTCCGTTTATAGATGTTCCGGCTGGTGTTAACTTGAACATCGGTGTTGCGCCAGGTAACAGTACATCTGTAAATGATACATTAAAAAACTTTCCTGTTCAGTTTGAAGAGGGTGAAACATACGTTGCAGTAGCAAACGGTGTTGTTGATCCTGCTGGTTTCGCTCCAAATCCTGACGGAAGGGATATTTCATTTACTATTTTTGCTAAAGATGGAATTCGTGAAAGCGGATATAGCAATAATAAAGTTGATTTTATCGTTTTGCATGGCTCAACAGATGCTCCAACTGTTGATGTTATAGCCAGGAATGTCGCAACAATTGTAGACAATGCAGCTTACGGTGATATTACAAATTACATTAGAGTTTGGGCAAACAGTTACATATTAGATATTACTCCTGGTGACAATAACAACACAGTAGTTGCATCCTTTGAAGCAGATCTTTCAGGATTAGGTGGCGGTGCAGCAGTTGTATTTGCATCCGGATTCCTGGATCCATCAGGAAATCAAGGTGGTTCACCTTTCGGATTGTTTGCTGCATTACCCGATGGCAATGTTGTTGAGTTCCCTGCACTAGAACCCTTTGCAAGATTACAGGTTATTCATAATGCTGCAGATCCACTTGCAAGTGAAGTAGATGTTTACTTAAACGGAACTCTTGCTCTTGATAACTTTGCATTCCGAACTGCAACTCCATACATTGATGTTCCTGCTGGCGTTGATATTAACATTGGCATTGCTCCCGGCAACAGTACTACTGTAAATGATACAATTAAAAATTTTGTAGTTCAATTTGCAAGCGGGGGTACTTACGTTGCACTTGCAAACGGTGTTGTTGATCCTTCTGGTTTTGCTTCTAATCCTGATGGGAGAGATATTTCATTTACACTATTCGCAAAGGATGGGGCAAGAGAACAAAGTAATAACAGTAATAAAATTGATTTGTTTGCAGTCCATGGTTCAACCGATGCCCCGACTGTTAACATTTTTGGTCTTGGTATTTACCTCAAAAACGTTGCTTATGGCGACATAAGTAATTATCTATCTTTAAGGGCCTGGAACAACTGGATTGTAATTACAACCCCGTGGCCCAACTTTTCAGTAGTTGGCGTTTGGGGTGCTGATTTAAGAGGGCTTGGTGGAAATTCAGCAGTTGTATTTGCCTCTGGATTTCTGGATCCATCTGCAAATCAAAATGGTGAAGCTTTCGGATTATTTGTCGCCCTTGCTGACGGTAACGTTGTTGAATTACCACAACTTTATGGTGATGAAGCTCAGAGCATGATTAGCAAGGTTATGAATGAAAACGGTGAGGAATTAACAACCGTTAGCACTTATGGTTTGGAACAGAACTATCCAAACCCATTTAATCCTTCAACAGTGATTAAATTTTCAATTCCGCAAAGTGAGTTTGTATCATTGAAGGTATTTGATATTCTTGGTAATGAAGTAGCAACATTAGTAAATGAACAAAGAGCACCTGGTGCTTACGAAGTTACTTTTGATGCAGGAAACTTAGCTAGTGGTGTTTATGTTTATACACTTAATGCTGGTGATTTTGTTCAAACAAGGAAATTAATGTTGATGAAGTAATTCTCTCTCTCCCCCATACACGACGGAAGAGCCTTGGCTGAGATGCCGGGGCTTTTCTGTTTTTAGCGAATATATGCGACTTACTCCCCCAAATGGGTTGTGATTATACATAATTATTGATAAAGTTAAGCAGTTAAACTTTTTATTCAATATTAACGTTATCAACCATTAACAGATTAGAATTAAATCTTAAAAAGAGGTGTCTAATGCACAAATCAATACTTTTTTCTGCCTTAGTGTTTATTTTAAATACTATCTCTTTTACACAAACTGAATTTGGCGACACACTTTTTAGTTTTAATGCCGGTTCACTAACTCCTACTCAAGACTATACTCTTCTGGGTGTTGAATTTGCCGAGGATCATTTTTGGGTAACAGGTATGAACGCCCCATACTACAATCATAGGCTATATAAAATTAGCGCCGACGGCAGCACACTTGTGGATTATACTTCGCTTGGCTCTGGATATCACGCATTTTTTGATATGGCATACGATGGTGAGTTTCTTTATGTAGTGGATCGTGATTCCATTGTTCAGATTGATTTCAACACCGGATTACCAACAGGAGAAAGAATCTATATTAGTTTTTATCCCTATCTGCTGCAGGGGCTCGCGTATGATCCAGAAACGGATCACTTCTGGGTTATTCCTCAAAGAAACGGACAGCTTCAGATAATTTATGAAATAGATAGAAGCGGAAATATTCTAAATTCATATCCAAACAAAAATTCTGACTATACAGCGGCACTGGCCTGGGACACACTATCCCCCGGCGGTCCATTCTTATGGACATTCAGCAGTGAGGCAAATGGATACAACAGTAGAGGGGTGATGAGACAGTTTAGCCCGGCTATTGGACAATTCACCGGTGTTGAAATTGAAATGATAAACAGAAGTGAATTTGTAGAAGACTCACCTTTAGGAATGGCATTTACTCCCGATTTGGATTCAAACATTGTTACAGCAGTTGCGTTGCAGATGGGTGCAATTGGTATAACCGATGGTTTGGATTGGATTGTTGTTTATAATGCAGATTTAAGAGGTCAACCTACTCCTGGTCCGGAAATATCGGTTACACCTCTTTCTATTCAAGTTCAACTTCCCTTTGGAGATAGTTTGGAAGTCCCGATTTTTATTGGGAACACAGGCACAACAAACTTAGAGTGGAGCAGTTATATTGAAAATCCGGATACTTCTAACCTTATTTTGGGAGAACTTGGGGACACTCTTTTTAATTTTAATTTGTTTGATCTTCCTTTATCTGATACAGCCAGATTTGCCGGAGTTGCTTATGCCCAAGATCATTTTTGGTTTTCAGCGAATATTTTCCCCGATCAAAAATTTATTGTAAAAGTGAATAATGAAGGTAATTTAGTAGCCACTTATCCTCAGCCCTCATTTTTTGGTGATCGTTGGTCTGCAATTGCAACTGATGGTAATTACCTGTTTGGGACTGAAAGACGTAATATCACTATCTGGTCAATTGAATCTACAAGTCTTGCTGGAGTGATCAGTACTGGAACTATTAATGCAGACGCAATGACATATGATCCAAATAGAAAATATTTTTATGTTAGTAACTCTGTTGGTGCAATTAGGGTCATTGATCGAAATGGAGAAGATGTTTCATTTTTAGTTACACCATATGAAATTGAAGGTCTTGCCTGGGATAATTATTCGCCCGGTGGTCCATTTCTCTGGGCTTGGGTGAGAGACGAAAGTTTAATAGGTGCAAAATGCAAAGCCTTGCGACTCGATCCTGAAACTGGAATATTTACTGGTGTAAGCTTTGAAGGTGAAAGCATAGGTTCATTCATTAATTCCCCTGAAGCAGCAATGGTTTATCCCGATTACGAATTGAACAAACTTGTTTTTGCAGGATTACAAAGAGATGATGAATTTCCGAGCCAAGGATCAGTACTTGTGGGTTACGATCTAGACGTTGTCCCACCTCCTGCCTGGATTCATTTACAACATCCAACACTTGGCATCGTTGAGCCTCAAAGTGAAGATACATTAGTTGTCCGGTTTCATGCTATGATGGAGGATACTACAGCAGAAGCTGTTATAAAAATTTTCAGCAATGATTTAA
>CBDUAV010000067.1:0-17411 GCA_965365225.1 uncultured Ignavibacteria bacterium
GGTTTCCCCAAACTCCCCCCAACACAAGTATCGGCATCTTAATACCCATCTGTCTAAGCAAAATTCCTTCTTCAACTACAGCAACTCCAAGATAATCAGCATTTAGTTCCTCGTAAAGCTGTGCAAGAGGAACTAAGCCATGCCCATATGCATTTGCTTTTAAAATAGGCATAACTTTCGACGATTTAACATGTTTTTTAATCTTCTTGAAATTTTCGCGGAGGATTTTTAGATCTACTTCAACTCGAGTAGGACGGACAATTTCATCTACACTAATTATTGGATGGTTTAAGTTATTGCTCATAAAATTATTGTGTGAAATTAACAGTTGGATACAAAGATAAAGTATAAATGAATAAAAAATTAACCTAATTGTTGATGATTTTATTCAATTTATTTACGTTATATATAAGAAATTATTTTCGAAAGGGAAAAATCTTCTCTGAATAACATCTCATAATAAAAGGGAGATCATTAAAATGGTATTTACAAAATCATCCTTAAGATTAAGCATAATTTTTATCCTAATTTGTATAACTTCAAGTTCAATCATTTGCCAGGATGTAAAATCAACCTTATTTGGAGAAACAAACAAAGCGATGGAACAAGCCAATAAAATTAATGCCAGTGTTCTTTCACCGGGTAATTATGAACAAGCTATGGAGTACTATCGCAATGCAGAAAATGATTATGCATCAGGATACAGTTTAGAAGAGATTCGTGAAACCCTTCAATCTGCAAACAATTTTTTCTACAAATCAATAGAAGTAACAAGACTTGCTGAGGTTACATTTACGCAATTGATAGCAGCACGAAACGATGCAATAGATGCCCGCGCTACTGAATTTGCTTTAGAATTATGGAATGAAGCTGAAGAGAAATTCAGAGATGCAACCGCAGAATTAGAAAATGGTGATATTAGCTATGCAAAAGAGTACAGTAAAGAGGCAGAAGCTCTTTTTAGGAAAGCTGAGCTGGAGGCTATAGAGTCACATTTATTGGCTGAGGTTAGGAACTTATTAATAGATGCTGAAAGTGAAGATGTTGAGTATAATGCACCAAAAACATTAAGAAAGGCTAAGGATTTAGTCCTCTTAACTGAGATGGAGTTAGGCAAGGATCGTTATGATACGGATGATGCCCGTAATCTCGTAAATCAGGCAAAATATGAAGCACTTCATTCACTAAATCTCTCCAGGTTAATTAAAAAACTTGAAGATGAAGATATGAGCTTGGAGGATGTATTATTGATGACTGAAGAACCCTTGAACAAAATTGCAGCTGAATTGGATATAAAACCTGGGTTAGACGAAGGATATGAAAAAGCAACTGACCAGATTACAAATTCAATAATTGCTTTACAGGAGAATGTTTCCAAGACGGGTCAAGAACTATTAGTTACAAGACAGGAATTAGAATTACTCAAAGAACAATTGAGCGGGGTAGAAACTGAAAAGACAGAATTATCTGAAAAGATGGAAGCTCTTGAGCGGGTAAAAGAACAATTTTCTGAAGTTCAAAAAATGTTTTATCCATCTGAAGCAATGGTTTTCAGAGATGAAAGCAATGTATTTCTCCGTCTCGTTGGATTGAATTTTGATATTGGAAAATCTGATATAAATTTTGATTATTATAATTTGTTATCTAAAGTACAAAAAGCAATTACGTTATTTCCGAATTGCAAGATTACAATTGAGGGGCATACCGATTCACAAGGCGGAGATGAATCAAATTTAAGGCTCTCACAGGAACGCGCAGACGCAGTGAAATATTACCTGAATGCGAACTCAAATATTGAAGCAAGCAGAATAAATGCAATTGGTTTTGGTGAAAATAAACCCATCGCTAATAATGAAACATCTGAGGGTAGAAAGAAAAACAGACGTATTGATGTGGTTATTCATCCCACGGGATTATAAGTAATAAATACATAATTACTATATGCCAACAAATCTTCCTCCAGAATATTTTGCTGCCGATAAAAGGTTTCGTGAAGCGGAATCAACTTCAGCTAAAATTAATGCTCTTGAAGAAATGATGAGTACAATACCTAAGCATAAAGGGACAGATAAATTAAGAGCTGAACTCAGAAGAAAAATTTCAAAATTAAAATCCGAAAAACAAAAGAAAAAAGGTGCAACCAAACATGAATCTGAATATCACATTGAAAAAGAAGGTGCAGCAAGAATTGTAATTGTCGGTCTGCCAAATGTGGGAAAATCATCAATGGTAGCTAATCTTACTCACGCAACTCCAAAAATTTCGGAATCCCCTTTTACTACATGGCAGCCAATGCCAGGAATGATTCAGATTGAAGATATACAAGTTCAGCTAATTGATACTCCACCGCTTAATCGAGAACACACTGAACCGGAATTATTTGATCTTCTACGAACTGCAGATTTAATTTTAATTGTTATTGATTTGCAAGCAACGCCTTTCCAGCAGTTTGAAGATTCATTATTAATGCTTAAAGAACATAAAATTATTCCAAAACAGAGTGAGAATAAAGTTTTTAAGGAGCAAAGAGTTAACTTTGTTCCTGTATTGGTAGTTGTAAATAAAGATGATGACAATAAGTGTGATGAAGATTTTAAGGTGTTTAAGGAATTGCTTGAAGTGGATTTGCCCCTAATTCCAATCTCCATCCAAAAAGAACGCAACATTGAAAGACTAAAAGCTAAAATATTTGAAGTGCTGGAAATAATTCGTATTTACTCAAAGCCTCCCGGAAAAGAGGCAGATTTAACTAAACCTTTCGTTATAAAAAAGGGAAGTAATGTTGAGAATTTTGCTAACAAAGTCCATCACGATTTCCTTCAAAAATTAAAAACAGCGCGCGTTTGGGGCAGCAATGTTTTTGATGGACAGTTAGTTGGAAGAGATCATATTCTGCACGATAAAGATATTGTGGAGCTACACTTATGATTGAATTTATTTGACAAATCAAAACACCGATTAATTGGTTTGAATTACTTGCCTACCCATGTATTTTAATACCAGATTCAATCTGAAATTTATAATTGTTTCTACTTGTTGATTTTTTGGCAGGAATAGAAGATGATGAATTCACTTTTAATATTTACATTACTACAAATATTTACACTTCTCTTTATTTATTCCTGCAGCGAAGATCCAACCGGACCAGAAGGTTCTGCATTTGAATGGCAGTTATCAACACCTGAAAACGAGGGAATGGATTCATATCTTCTCGATCAAGCTTTCTCTCAAGCTAGTAACATAGGTTACGTTGATTGTATTCTTGTAATCAGAAACGGATACATTGTTGGTGAGAGATATTACAATGGTTTTACCAAAAACACAGCACACAATGTTAAATCAGTTTCAAAATCATTTCTTTCTGCAATAACGGGAATTGCATTGAGAGATGGGCATTTGAATACTTTGAATTTAAGGACATTAGATTTTTTCCCCGAATATGTTTATCAATCAATCGATCCAAGAAAGTATGATATAACTATTCGGAATTTATTAATGATGCGTATGGGAATTGATCACGAACGAAATAACTATGAACAAATTTATAATACGTCTAATTGGTTAAAAACTACAATTGAACTTCCGCTTTTATATGATCCCGGCACACGATTTTCGTACAATACTTTTCAAACGCATTTGCTCTCGGCAATTATTACAAAAGCAAGTAATATGAGTACGATGGATTTCGCCAAATCATTTTTACTCGAACCCTTGGAGATTGATGTTGGTGAATGGCAGCAGTGTCCGCAGGGATATTACTTTGGCGGAAACAATATGTATTTCACTCCAAGAAATATGGCAAGGCTTGGCTACCTCTATTTACATGACGGTATGTTAAACGGGAAGCAAATTGTTCCAGCAAATTGGATTCGGGAATCACTTTCAAACTACACACAGTTTACAAACTCGAATTGGGGTGATTTGCACAATGTTAACTACGGCTACTTGTGGTGGCTTGGAGAGATAAATAGTCAAAATGTTTTTCTTGCAATAGGATACGGCGGACAGTTTGTGATAAACTTTCCTGATTTAAATATGATTATTGTTACAACTGCAGAATCACATTTGGGATGGGATACCGCCGATCAGCACGAAAGATATATTTTAAGTATAGTAGCTGATTATATTGTTCCGGCTGTTAAAGATTAATAAAATCACATTGAATGCATTTCGTGTTTACTTGAGAATTTTTTAACTATCCTAAACATACTTATTGATGATTTGTACTATTTTAGTTACGTTAAAGATGCAAAAATTGAAGAGGTGAAAGAATGGGGATCATTAAAAATTTTATCGGTCCTTCTTCCAAGTACGATAAAAGTATTCCGTACACTTACGTTGCTAAAGTTAAAATTCTGGATAGAGACGATGATTTGGTTAATCATTATTTCTCTGATACAATTTGCGGATTAATTGAATATTTAATTGAAAATAACATTCTTCCCGAAGACGTTGAGTTAACCGGCTGCTATAAAAGCAAAGAAATTCCGATTGATAAAAATTATTGCGTTTCCGAAGAGGGAAAATGGCTCGAGCGCCCGGAAATCTGCCATTCATTAGAAGAGCATTACAAACAAACTATGGAAGAGCAGTACAAAGGACACGTTGAATTAGGAGAGTGCTCTTATGAAGACCGCAACCGCGAGGGAAGTGGTCCTTTTTAAAGTGACTTTAAAATTCCCAAGCATATTTTAATCTCCTCAACTAAGTTGTTTCTCTTTCATCTATTTCCTCCATAGAATAGAATTACTTTCTTGTGATTAGTTTAATATAAATTTATTTTTATATTTAATAGAAAATAAGTGATGAAAGCAGCAATTAATTTTATTTGTAATAACTCAGAAATTGAAGCTTCCGTTCATCCGGGGGTTTCTTTGTTAAATTTTATCCGAAAAGAATTGCATTTAACTGGTACTAAGGAAGGCTGTAAAGAAGGTGATTGTGGTGCCTGTACGGTTCTGGTTGGTAATTTAAGAAATGATAAACTTGAATATCATTCTGTTAATTCCTGCCTGCTCCCTTTAGGAAATATTAATAATTCGCACATTGTTACCGTTGAAGGTTTGAACTCAAACAACCTTACTCAAATTCAAACTCATTTTATTAATGAAGGCGCATCTCAATGCGGTTTCTGCACACCAGGATTTATAGTATCACTTACAGGTTACTTAATCAATAATGAAGATTATGAAATTGATAAAGCCTTGAATTCAATTGCAGGAAATATCTGCCGTTGCACAGGGTATTCTTCAATCAGTAGATCAGTTAACAATGTACTGCATAAATTTAATTCTGCTAATGGTATGTGGTCGGATAAAATTTCATTTCTGATAAAAAATAATTTTCTTCCGGATTATTTTTCAGGAATTGCTGAACGATTAAGAAAACTGCAAACTGAAAAATCTAATGGACACGATAGAAAAACAAAGTATTTTATCGCTGGCGGTACAGATTTGTATGTTCAGAAACCGGATGAGCTTTTAGAACAACAGGTTGTTTTTATAAAGGATAAAAATCTTTCTTATATAAAAGTTGAAGATAATATCTGTCGTGTTGGTGCTGCAACAACTTTTGAAATGATAAATGATTCTCCTGTTTTTCAAAAATACTTTCCACAACTCAACCGATTTATGGATTTAATTGCTTCTTTACAAATAAGAAATTGTGCTACTGTTGGCGGTAATATTATTAATGCTTCACCAATTGGTGATATAACAATTTTCTTTCTTGCGTTAAATGCTTCGCTTGTTTTAAACGATGGGAAAAATCAAAGAAGAATTTTATTAAATAATCTTTTTAAAGGGTACAAGCAGTTAGACAAATCAGATGATGAATATCTTGAATACATTGAATTTAAATTACCCTCACAAAATTCTCATTTCAATTTTGAGAAAGTTTCAAAGCGAACTCACCTAGATATAGCAAGTGTAAATTCAGCAATGTATGTTGAGGTGATTGATAATATTATAACGGATATTCACACCTCCGCAGGAGGAGTTTCCCCAATCCCACTTTATATGGAAAACACTTCAAGATTTTTACTGGATAAAGAAATTAAAATGGAAACTGTGACTGAAGCGCTGCCAATTATTCAATCAGAAATATCACCAATAAGCGATGTAAGAGGTAGTGAAGATTACAAACGGTTATTACTAAATCAACTTTTTAAAGCTCATTTCATCGAACTTTTCCCTGAACTGATTAATGTTGAAGCATTGATATGAGAAATATAGATATCGAAAAACACGTAACAGGCGAGTCACAATTTATAGATGACATAAATGTTCCCGAAGGGACACTGTATGCCGCTGTGTTTGATTCGCAGATTGCTCACGGAAAAATATTAAACATAAATATTGTAGACGCAGAATCAATTTCAGGTGTTAAGGCAATACTTACTGCAAAGGATATTCCCGGGATAAATCAGGTAGGCGGTATCATTCCCGATGAAACACTTTTTGCGGAAAATGAAGTTCATTTTGTAGGTGAACCAATTGGAATTGTTATCGCCGATTCAATTGAGACTGCAAAAAAAGCAGTTAATAAAATCAAGGTTGATTACGAAAATCTAACTGTTATTGTTGATCCTCGCGAAGCATTTGAAAAATGTAAGTTAATTATGCCACCCCGTACATTTTCTTTTGGAAATGTCGAAGAGGCCTGGAATAAATGTGATTTTGTTGTAGAAGGTAAAGTTGAAAGTGGTGGGCAGGAACATCTCTATCTGGAAACTCAGGGATCAATTGCAATTCCTCAAGAAGGCGGTAAAATTAGAATTATATCCTCAACGCAAAGTCCCACTGCGGTTCAAAAAACTGCTGCACGAATTCTTGGTGTAGAAATGAATAATATTGAAGTCGATGTTTTAAGATTGGGCGGTGCGTTTGGAGGTAAAGAAGATCAAGCGACACACTGGGCTGTAATGTCTGCACTTGCTTCACATAAATTAGATAAACCTGTAAAACTTGTACTTAGTCGGATGGACGATTTAAGAATGACAGGTAAGCGACATCCATATTCATCTGACTATAAAATCGGTTTAACATCCGAAGGAAAAATATTAGCATTTGAGGCAACCTACTATCAGAATGCAGGTGCATTTGCTGATCTATCTCCGGCAATACTTGACAGAACTTTATTTCATGCTACCAATAGTTATTATATTCCAAATGTAAGAGCAACCGGAATTAGCTGTAAAACTAACTTGCCTCCAAACACTGCGTTCAGAGGGTTTGGTGGTCCGCAGGGAAAATTTGTTATTGAAGCAGCGTTATATAAGGCTGCGGAAAAAATTGGAATCGATGTTACTGAAATTCAGCAAAAAAATTTACTTAAAAATGGAGATACATTCTATTATGGTCAACCTGTAGAAAATAGTCATGCAGAAAGGTGCTGGATAAAAGCCGACGAGAAATACGATGTTAAAAAATTAAAACAAGATGTAGAAAATTTTAATAGTAAAAATTATCAATTGAAAAAAGGCATTGCACTTATGCCGATTTGTTTTGGTATATCCTTCACCAACACATTTCTGAATCAGGCAAGTGCATTAGTTCATATTTATACAGATGGCAGCATTGGAGTAAGTACTGCAGCTGTCGAAATGGGACAAGGTGTAAATGAGAAAATAAAAATAGCTGTTGCAAAAATATTCTCTGTTTCACACTATAGAATCAGAGTTGAAACAACAAACACTACCCGCGCAGCTAATACATCGGCAACTGCAGCAAGCAGCGGTGCTGATCTTAATGGGAATGCAGCAATCCTTGCCTGCAGAAATATTCTTGAAAGGCTATTAAAAGTTGCCGCAGAAGAATTGAAAGTTTCCAACACACGAGAATTAGAATTAAGAGATGAAATAATTTTTCACAAAGGAGTAAAAACAAAATTAGTTTGGAATGAATTAATCAAATTGACCTATCAAAAAAGAATAAGTCTTTCCTCCCAGGCATACTATGCAACGCCAAATATCTACTTCGATAAAGAAAGAAATACCGGAAGACCATTTGCGTATCATGTTTATGGAACTGGAATTATTACTGTTACACTCGATTGCCTGCGTGGAGCTTACTCGATTGATTCTGTAAAAGTTGTTCACGATTTTGGAAAGAGTTTAAATCCTGTCATTGATCTTGGACAAGCTGAGGGAGGAATTGCTCAGGGAATTGGCTGGCTGACAGTTGAAGAAGTAATGCATTCCAGCGAAGGGAAATTATTGTCAAACAGTTTATCTACATATAAAATTCCTGATATCTATGCTGCTCCAAAAGAAATTGAGGTTGACTTTTTAGAGAACTCTAAAAATGAATACGGACCATTTAATTCAAAGGCAATAGGTGAACCACCTTTGATGTACGGTATAGGTGCATACTTTGCAATATTAAATGCGATGAAAGCATTCAGACCTGAGAAAATATTTGAGATCAATGCTCCATTAACACCTGAAAAAGTACTGATGAATCTTTATAGTAGAATTGATTTGCCGGTAACCATTTGATTTACGTATAATCCCCAACATTAATAATGAATGAATTAATACTCTGGAAATTTATATTAAAAACGATTAGCTCCAGTAAGAAAGCTGTACTACTTATTGTTGCTGAGTCTTCAAATTCATCTCCGGGAAGACAGGGATTTAAGATGGTAATTTCAGAAGATGCAGAACAGTTTGGTACTATAGGCGGCGGAATTATGGAAAAAGATATGATTGAGTACTCACTTGATCTTCTTTCCGGGAACGAAACCAATCTAATTAAAAAGCTTCATCATACAGATAATACTAAATTCGATAAATCCGGCTTAATCTGCGGTGGTTATCAGACTATTTTATTTTCTGTATTTGATAAATCAAATATCCCTATAATTAAGAACATACTTTCATCCTTAAATATAAAAGAAAACGGTAAACTAAAAGTCACTCCGGGAAAAATTGAATTCCTGCAAAGCGAAGACAAAATGCCCAATACATTTCAATATAACTCTGATAAAGATTGGCAGTACACTGAAGCAATAGGTTTGCCTTTAATTGCTTACATTGCTGGTGGCGGGCACGTTGGGTTAGGAGTATCCCGAGTTATGAAGACTTTAGGATTTTATGTTGTGGTTTTTGATCATCGCGAAGATGTGTTTACAATGAAGCAGAATGAATATGCCGATGAAATAATCATTACAAAGTATGAAGATATTGGAAATAGAATTATTGAAAGCGAAAGATCTTACATAATAATCGTTACGCCTATGCACGCAGGCGATAAGGACACATTAAAATCTGTGATACACAAAAATGTTAAATACATTGGAATGATGGGAAGTAAAAGGAAAATTAAAAGTATTTTCGATGCATTGTTAAAGGAAGGTATAGATAATGAATTATTTAAAAAAGTACATACGCCAATAGGAATCGAAATAGAAGCAGAAACACCAGAGGAAATAGCAATAAGTATAGGTGCTGAGATAATTAAGGTGAAAAATCAAAGATAGAACCAAAAAATTAAATTGTTACTCTAAGCTTGTCGAATTGTTATAATAAGTCATCCTTCGATAAACTCAGGATAACATATAAAAATTATGAATTATTATTTTGAATGAGCGATAGATTTTATAGAATATCTATAGAAAAACTTATTAAGTGGATTCTTGCCGAAGAAAAAGAAGGACGCATCTTTGGTATTTACAAAGAGTTATTCTTTACTTCCAGAGAGTCAGATCCTTTTCGAATGAAACGGTATAGTAAAACACTGGAAACTCCGATTGGAGTTGCAGCAGGTCCGCATTCACAACTCGCACATAACATTGTTGCATCGTGGCTTTGCGGAGCCCGCTATATTGAGCTTAAAACAGTTCAAACATTAGATGAAATTGATGTTACAAAACCTTGCATTGATATGGAAGATGAGGGATACAATTGCGAGTGGTCACAGGAATTAAAGATTGAAGATTCTTTTGATGAATATTTAAACGCATGGATTATTATTCACGTTCTAAAACATAAATTTGGTTGGGATTCGAATGAACCCGGATTCATTTTTAATTTAAGTGTTGGTTACGATCTTAAAGGAATATTGAATAAAAACGTGCAATGGTTTTTTGATAAGATGAATGATGCTTCTCAGGAACTTGAAGAAAAAAGAAAAAAATTAAAACCGCTTTATCCTGCTATAGATAGAATTAAAATCCCTTCGCGTCTTTCTGATAATATTACACTATCGACAATGCACGGATGCCCTCCTGACGAAATTGAAAGAATTGGTAAATATTTAATCAAAGAAAGAAAACTGCATACTGCTATCAAGTTGAATCCCACTCTCTTGGGACAGGATGAATTAAGATACTTGTTAAATGAAAAACTTGGATATAAAATTACAATTCCGGATGAAGCATTTGAACACGATTTGAAATATCCTGAAGCTTTGACAATGATTGAATCACTATCCAAGCTTGCTGATGAAAACGGTGTTGAATTTGGATTAAAACTTACCAATACACTTGAATCTTTAAATTCAACTAACTGGCTTCCTGAAAAAGAAAAAATGGTTTATACCAGCGGAAGAGCACTACATCCTTTAACAATAAATCTTGCAAAAAAACTTCAAACCAGTTTTGACGGAGAACTTGATATTTCATTCTCCGCAGGCATTGATGCATTTAATGTTTCGAATACACTCGCTTGCAACTTAAAACCGATTACCGTTTGTTCCGATCTATTAAAACCGGGCGGATATTTACGATTGATTCATTACTTAGATGAACTTCAGAAACATTTTATACAGGTGAAAGCAAAAAGTATCGATGAGTTTATTTCCAAACGAAGTAACAACTTAAAAAACATTAATGAGGCTGGACTTAAAAACCTGGATGAATATTCGAATAATGTAATTGAAAAAAAATATTACCGTAAGAGTAACTTTCCTTACGAAAACATAAAAACCCCTCGCGAATTAACTGAGTACGATTGCATTCACGCTCCTTGTATTGAAGTATGCGCAGTTGATCAGAATGTACCGGAATATATGTACTACGTATCAAAAGGTGATCTTAAAAAAGCTTATGAAGTTGTAACTGAAGACAATCCTGAACCAAACATTACAGGAAATATTTGTGATCATTTATGCCAACCAAAATGCACAAGGATTAATTATGATAATCCCCTCCTTATAAGAGGAATTAAAAGATACATTGCTGAAAATGTTGATGTAAAGATTAGATCAAATGGAAAAGAGAAGAACGGCTTAAAAGTTGCAGTAATAGGCGGAGGTCCGTCAGGATTATCTAACGCATACTTTTTAGCACTTGAAGGATTTGAAGTAAATGTGTATGAAAGTAAATCTTTTGCAGGAGGAATGGCTTCAGGAACAATTCCCAAATTCCGTTTAAATGATGTCCAGGTTAAGAATGATATAGATTTAATTGAATCAGTAGGAGTAAAATTAAACTATAATCAAAATGTTGATAAAGAAATGTTTAATCAACTAAGAGCAAAAAATGATTTTGTTTACATAGCTGTTGGTGCAAAAAATAGTAAGAAACTAAAAATAGAAGGAGAAAATTTAGAGGGTGTTTACGATCAACTTAGTTTTCTATTTAAAGTAAGAAGCGGGGAGAATTTTAATCTTGGAAATGATGTAGCAATTATTGGTGGCGGTCTCTCAGCAGTGGATGCAGCAAGAACGGCTAAAAGAATAATACCGTCTGATGGGAATGTAACGATGATCTATCGTAGAACTAAAAAAGAAATGCCAGTTGGTGATGATGAGATAAAAGCATTGCTTAATGAAGGTGTAAAATTAATTGAGCTTACTTCACCTGTCTCGATAACCAAGGATTCTAATAATGATCTCGTTCTTGAATGCATCAAAATGGAATTGGGACAAGAGGATGATAGCGGGAGGAGGCGACCAGTTCCAGTTAAAGGGTCTGAATTTGAAATGAAATTTCATTCGATCATAACTGCAATTGGGCAAGATATTTATCTCGATTTTCTTCCTGATGAAAAATTGCAGGTAAATCAAAAAACTTATGAAACACAGTTCGAAAACGTTTTTGCTGGTGGTGATGTTTTAAGAGGAGCTGATTCACTCATTAATGCTATTGGTGATGGAAGAACTGTTGCTAAAAGAAATATTAAAAAATCTAAAAACGAGTTGACTAAAAATACAGAGGTGAATAGAAAGTTATCACTTGCTGAATTTCAAAAGAAGCAAGCACATAGAAGGTTTGGAATTACTCTCCCCGAAACAGATTTAAACAAAAGAAATAATTTTGATCTTGTAAATCCTGTTCTTACAGATGAGCAGGCAATTAATGAAGCTGAGCGCTGCCTTTATTGTGATGATATCTGCAACATTTGCGTTGGAGTGTGTCCTAATTTTGCAAACGTAGCATTTGAATCAGATAAGATGCGCATACCAGTTTATAAAGTTTTTAATAATGAGAGTGATAGAAAATTCGAAGTGATTAATTACTTTGAAGTAAAACAGAACAATCAAATCTTAAATGTTGCAGATTTTTGTAATGAATGTGGTAATTGTGTTACCTTCTGCCCAACAAATGGATCACCATTCCAGACAAAACCAAGATTTTATTTAACTGAAGATAGTTTTAATAAAGAGGAATATGGTTATTATATTTCCAAAAATCAGATTAAGTATAAAAATAAATCGGAGATTGAATATTTAGCTTTGAAAAATGATTTAATGATTTATGAAAGTGAAAACGTTGTTGTAAACTTTAACAAAAATAATTTTGACATGATTGATGTGAAATTTAAAAGTAATGCTTTTAATGAACTAGTTTTACAACGAGCTGCTGAATTGTATTACTTATATATTAATTTGAATAATCACACACTCTTAGTTTAAATAAAAGTGAACTTCACATTAAACGGAAATAAAAAAGAATTTACAGGCGATCCTGAACTTCCTCTATTAACTTATTTAAGAGAGTTTGAAGGAATCATTTCACCTAAAGATGGCTGCGCACCTCAAGCCTCTTGCGGTTGTTGTGTCGTTGAATTAAACGGAAAAGGTGTACTCTCCTGTGCCATCCCGATGAAAAAAGTTGATGGCGGCGAAGTAATTACAATTGAGGGAATTGGGGAATACAGGCAGAGGGTTTTTGCAAATGCTTTTGTAGAGAAAAGTGGAGTTCAATGTGGATTCTGCATCCCCGGTATAGTTATGCAGGCAAAAGTTTTATTAGACAAAAATCCAACACCAACCAGAGATGAAGTTGAGCGAGCAATTCATCCAAACCTATGCAGATGTACCGGTTATAAAAAAATTGTCGATTCAATTTTATACGCCGCTGATGCAATCAAAGATTTAAAGGAAATTCCAACACCCAAAACAAATGGAAAGGTTGGAAATCGACATCCAAAATATGATGCGGTAAATCTTGTGCTTGGTAAAAGTCCTTACGTTGCAGATATAAAATTACCAGGTATGGTTTACGGCGCTCTCAAATTCAGCGCTCATCCACGAGCTAAAGTTTTATCAATTAATATTAAAAAAGCGGAAAAACTTTCCGGGGTTTTAAAAGTATTTACTGCAAAGGATATTCCGGGTAATCGTTATTCAGGATTGATTGTTTCTGACTGGCCATTAATGATTGATATTGGAGAAGAAACAAGATATTTGGGAGATGTTCTTGCAGGTGTAGTTGCAGAAACAGAAACAATTGCACGTGAAGCACTAAAATTAATTGAAGTTGAATATAAAGTGCTGAAACCTTTGACCGATCCTGAACACGCCTTGGATACTAATGCAAATAAAATTCATCCAAATGGAAATCTTCTTTCTGAAACAATAATTAATCGCGGAGAAGTTGAATCAGCTATTAAAGAAGCAGATTATATTTCTACAGGTGTTTATCATACGCAAAGAATTGAACATGGTTATATGGAAACAGAATGTTCAATTGCTCGAACAACAGAAAACGGTGTTGAGGTTTTATCTCAGGGACAAGGTATTTATGACGATCAAAAACAAATTGCAGAAATATTAAATCTTCCATTGGATAAAGTGCGGGTAATTCTTGTTCCTAATGGCGGTGCTTTTGGTGGTAAGGAAGATATATCTGTTCAGGGACACGCCGCACTATATTCATATTTACTTAAAAAGCCGGTTAAAGTTTATTTGAACAGAGATGAATCTATAATTATGCATCCCAAGCGCCATCCTATGAGGATGAAGTACACTTTGGGCTGTAACAAAAACGGAAAGCTTACAGTTCTTAAAGCTGATATTTTAGGGGACACCGGCGCTTATGCTTCTGTCGGGATGAAAGTTCTGGAAAGAGCTGCGGGACATGCAACTGGACCATATCACGTTCCAAATGTAAGTGTAATTAGTCGTGCTGTTTATACCAATAATTTACCTTGTGGTGCAATGCGAGGTTTTGGAGTAAACCAGGTAACGTTTGCTGTTGAGAGCTGTATTGATGATTTGTGTGAGAAAGGAGGATTTGACAGATGGCAATTCAGATATGATAATGCTTTGAAGGAAGGAGATATGACTTCAACTGGACAGATAATACATGCTGGAAGCGGAGTAAGAAAAACTTTATTAGCGGTAAAAGATATTTTTAATAATGCTAAGTTTGCCGGTATTGCCTGCGGAATAAAAAACACGGGTATTGGTAACGGTATGGCTGACGAAGGAAAAGTAAAAATTGAAATTGTATCAGATAAGAAAGTTATTCTAAATCATGGCTGGACAGAGATGGGACAGGGTGTTAACACAATGGCTGTTCAGTTTTTGTGTGAAGAAACAGGAATTGAACCCGAAATCGTTGAAGTCCGTGTTGATACTGCTGAAGGAGCGAGTGCAGGAATGACAACGGCTTCAAGAGCAACATCAATTATTGGCAACTCAATTACAAATGCTTGTAATAAATTAAGAGAGGACTTAAAAACACATTCACTCAAAGAGCTTACTGGTCACATTTATAACGGTGAATGGATTTGTGATTGGACAACAAAACCTGAAGATAAATCAAAAGAAATCATTACTCATTATTCTTATAGTTACGCAACGCAGGTTGTGATACTTAATGATGTTGGAAAGATTGATACTGTTATCGCTGCCCACGATGCAGGTAAAATTATTAATCCCAGTTTGTTTGAAGGACAAATTGAGGGTTCAATCCATATGGGATTGGGTTACGCACTTACTGAAGATCTTGAACTAGAGAATGGGGTTCCCAAAAGTACAAAATTACGGAAGTGCGGAATTTTACGTGCGAAGGAAATGCCTAAAATGAAAGTGATTGGAATTGAAGTTCCTGATCCACACGGACCTTACGGAGTAAAAGGCGTTGGAGAAATTGGACTTGTACCAACAGCTGCTTCTGTTGCAAATGCTTTTTATCAATACGATGGAACCCGATACTACAAACTTCCAATTAAGAAAAGAATAAATAAGAAATAGAACACAGACCTACCTACCGGCAGGCAGGTGACACGGATTCAATTGATGCTCACAGATTTAAATCAGTGGAAATCTATTTAATCCAAGTTCTTTTGTAGATTTGAATAATCCTCTTCAGAATCAATATCCTGAAAAATTTCTCTATAATCACATTCCCAATATTTCTTTTTCACTTTTGGATTTTTGCTTATTTCTCTTAGGTTGGAATCTGTAGATGAGTAGATAATCAATTCAAATAACTCTTTGCCAATTAAGATGGGATGACCGTGTTGATTTTTAAAAGATGGTTGAATCCAATTATTCTTTGAATCAATTTGTTTAAGAAATTCCTGATAAAAATTATTCGGCAATCCTGGTTGATCTACAAAATGATATAAAAGCCAATCACAGTTTTTTGCTTTGGAAATTCCTTTCTGTAGAGAAGTAAACATTCCATTTTGAAATGACTCATTAAAAACAAACTTTATTTTGTTTACTACCTCAGACTGATTTTCTTTCTTTAAACTTTTTATTGTCTCAGTTTTTAGTTCAACAGAATTAAAACCAGTTACTATATTTATTTCATTACAAATTTTATCAAGCTTAATAATGATATTATTTAAAAATGTTTTGCCTTTATAATCGGCTAAAGGTTTAAACACTTTCATCCTGCCGGAGAGACCAGCCGATAGAATTATAGCATTGATTTCTAATTTATTCAAAGAGATTAGTTTATAATTTTCTTAAAGATTCAATATCTTTTAATCCATTACCTGTAATCAACAACAGATTTTTTCCGGATGAATTAAGCTTATCAGCAAGTAATAATTTTTTATAGGCTGCATAAACAGATGCACAAGAAGGTTCACACAAAATACCTGTTTGTTTTATAAATTCTTTTTGAGCTGATAATATTTCTTCATCAGATACTACGAGAGCGAATCCATTACTTTCCTTTACAGCATCAGCAGCCATATAAAGATTACGTGGTGCACCTGCGGAAATGCTGTCAGCAATTGTGTTAGCAGGTTTATATTCAAACTTACCAGAATTCAAATATCTAGCTAAAGCATCACTACCTGTTGATTGAATAGCAATTAATTTTGGTAGTTTTTCAATCCAGTTGAGTGCAAGTAATTCTTTAAATCCTTTATAAATACCTGATATAATTACACCATCTCCAACAGGAACAAAAATAACATCCGGAATATTTCCCTGTGTTAATATAAAAATATCATAAGCAGCGGATTTTTTCCCTTCTATAGTCAGAGGATTGTAAGAAGTGTTCCTGTTAAACCAGTTATTTTTTTTTGAATCCTTAAGACAAACATCAAAGGCTTTATCATAATCGCCGTCAACTACAATAAGCTCTGCACCGTATGCTTCTATTTGTATTCTTTTTGCCTCGGGAATATTTTTTGGCACATAAATAATTGCTTTTAATCCAAGTCGCGCACAAATTCCTGCAAGTGATGAACCTGCATTTCCTGTTGATGCTGCTGATATTTCAATAATTCCAAGCTCTAAAGCTTTTAGCGCAACTAAAGCAGATGCTCTGTCTTTATAAGAGAGAGTTGGATTGCGTGTATCATCTAAAAGCCACAATTCTTTTACATTGATGTTATATTTTAAAAGTTGATCGGAAGGTAGGGCAAGTTTGATTAATTGTTCGACATTGAATTTTTGAAAATTAATTGGCCATAAATCAGGATACAACCAGAATTTCCCAGGTGCCAGCTTAAGAAATTTTTCTTTCGATAATTTCTTTTTTAAATTTTCATAATCATAAACTATTTCGAGAACTCCTTGAAGCGGTTTGTTACTTTCTGCTTTACCACAGCTCGGGCATAAGTAATGGAATTCCTTTTCAATTACTTCAGAGGAAAATTCTTTCTTATGATTAAAACATTTATAAATGTAATCTGACATTCTTGTTTATTTAGTTTTCACATTGTTAACGCCATAATTGCTTTTGCAGTATGCAGTCTGTTCTCTGCCTCATCAAAA
>CBDUAV010000068.1:0-17134 GCA_965365225.1 uncultured Ignavibacteria bacterium
TTAAGAAGTGAATCTTCTGGAAGCAGTTCGATGAGTTCAATTTTTCTGTTGCTAACTAGCTTTTTTACCCATCCATCGAGATTGTCGGCACCGAAAAATAGTATATCTGCAGATTCGATATCTCTCATTTCAGATGGTGAAACCTCATATGTGTGTGGTGAGAAACCGGGCTTTAAAATAGCAATTACTTCACCACGATTACCGGCAACTTTTTGAATAATTACCTTGAATGGATGAAGAGTAGTTGCAATTTTTATTTGCGATAGGAGTGGAACAGTAAGAAGGAAAAATATCGAAATTATTTTTTTTAACATTTTAATCCGATAATCTTCACCGGAATTATTTCGGTTTACTTTCTTTGTTTCTCATCGAGCGGATGATAAATATAAATCCTATAATTACAAATGGAATGCTTAAGATTTGTCCCATATTAAGCGTCATTCCAGCTTCAAAAGAGGATTGATTTTCTTTAACAAACTCAACGAAAAATCTGAATGTGAATACGAGTACTAAAAACAACCCGAAAAGTAAACCGTTACTTAAATTTCTTTTCTTTTTATAGTAAATGAACAGTAGAATTAGAAAAATCAAAAAGTATGCAATTGATTCATAAAGCTGGGTTGGATGACGTGGAAGTTCATCAACGGCTGTAAAAATAAATGCCCAGGGTACTTCCGCTGCTTGACCTATAATTTCAGAATTAAATAAATTTCCTAATCGAATAAAACATCCGGCAAGTGCAACTACTATAACAACGCGATCCAGAATCCAAAGTAATGAAATATCTTTTTGTTTCTTTGCATAAAGATAGAGTGCAATTATTATTCCTATTGCAGCTCCGTGGCTTGCGAGACCACCTTCCCACACTTTTAAGATTTCAATTGGATTTGATAAGTAGAATTCTGGATTATAAAATAGACAGTGACCTAAACGTGCGCCGATAACTGTTCCGAAAATCATATAAACGGCAAGCTGCTCGACCTCCGATTTTTTTCTTCCTTCTTGATTGTAAATCCAGCCCATAATAAAGTAACCGACAACAAACCCCAGTGCAAATAGAAATCCGTACCAACGAATTGAAAAAGGTCCGATGTGAAATATTTCGGGGCTTACACTCCACTCAATAAATGATAGTAACATATTCATTACTAAAATATAAAACAATTTTGATTACTAAGAGAAAGATAATTAATAATTGCATTCAATTGAATGCATCATCAAATTAAAGTGAAAAAATTGCGGGGATTATTTTTTCTTTGTTCTTCCTTTTCGCCTGGGCTTAGATTTGGCTTCCTCAATCAACTGCAGACATTCTTCCAAGGTTAAAGACGCGGGATCGCGGTCTTTTGGAATCCGAACGTTTAGCTTTTCAGCTTTTATATAAGGACCCCATCTGCCGTTTAATATCTGCACATCAGAATTTTCATTAAAAATTTTAATTGTTTTTTCTATATCAGCTTTCCTTTTTGCTTCAATTACATCAATCGCTTCATCAATATCAATATCATGGGGGTCGGACTGGTTTTTAATTGAATAAAATTTATTATCGTGTTTTACATAAGGGCCAAATCTTCCGATAGCTGCAGTTACTTCACGATCTTCGTATTCACCAACTACTCGAGGTAGTTTAAAGAGATGTAATGCTTCTTCAAATGAAATATTTTCTAACTTCTGATTTTTTCTTAATGCTGCGTAATGAGGTGTATCATTTTCATCATCCGGCGTACTTAAAACAGCAACAGGTCCGTAGCGCGCCATTCTAACAGAAACCTGTTTTCCTGTAACAGGATCCTTCCCAAGAATTCTTTCGCCCGAAACTCTTTCGGAAGTTTCAATTGTATGCTGAACTTTATCATGAAAAGGTGGATAAAATTCTTCAAGCATTTCATGGAAATCCATTTCGCCGTTTGCTATTTCATCAAGCTCTGCTTCAATATGTGCAGTAAATTTATAATCCATAATTCTTGGAAAGTGTTCAATTAAAAAATCATTTACAAGCATTGCAATATCAGCGGGGAAAAGTTTTCCTTTATCAGCGCCGGTAATTTCGGTTTCTTTTTTAGTCGTGATTTTTTTTGATTCATCCAAAGTTATGACAGCAAATCCTCTTTGAGTTCCCTCTCGTTCTTCCTTATGAACATAACCTCTTTTTTGAATCGTGCTGATCGTCGGTGCATACGTAGAGGGTCTGCCGATTCCAAGCTCTTCTAATTTCTTAACAAGATTTGCTTCGGTGTATCGTGCGGGCGGTCGTGTAAACCTTTCTGTAGCAGTAATTTTATTGAAAAATAATTTCTGATTCTCACTTAATTCAGGCAGCAGTCCTTCACTTCCATTTTCACCATTTTCTTCATCTGCAGATTCAATATATACCTTTAGAAAACCATCGAACTTTACAACTTCACCTTTTGCAGTAAATTGTTGATCCGAATTTGATAACCCAATCTTGATAATCGTTCTTTCGATATCTGCATCACTCATTTGTGATGCAATTGCCCGCTTCCAGATTAAATCGTAAAGAGCTTTTTCCTCTTTTGAACCGGCAACTTTTTCTTTGCTGAAATCAGTGGGACGAATTGCTTCGTGCGCTTCCTGCGCGGATTTCGATTTTGTTTTAAATTGTCGCTTGTGCGAATATTTTTTTCCGTATTCTTTATTGATTTGATTTTCCGCTGATTCTAAGGCGAAATCAGAAAGGTTAACTGAATCTGTTCGCATATAGGTAATTTTTCCGGCTTCGTATAATCTTTGAGCTAAAAGCATTGTTCTTGCAACTGAATACCTGAGCTTACGGCTTGCTTCCTGCTGCAGAGTAGAAGTTGTGAATGGGGGCGCAGGAAATTTTTTAACCGGCTTTTTTTCTAAGCTTTCAACTTTAAACTCTGCTGTTTTACACTTTTCAAGAAAATCTTCAGCTTCTTTTTGTGTCGTAAAGTATTTGGATACTTCAGCTTTAAATTCTGAGGATTTACCACCTTTATCGGTAACTATAAAGTTAGCAGTAACTTTAAATCTTGATTGAACGTTAAACGAATCAATTTCACGTTCTCGTTCAACAATTAATCTTACCGCAACCGATTGAACCCTGCCTGCAGAAAGGTTCGGTTTTACCTTCCTCCACAAAATCGGAGAAAGTTCAAATCCTACAAGTCTATCAAGAATACGCCTGGATTGCTGTGAGTTCACAAGGTTATAATCAATTCCACGCGGTTTTTTAATTGCTTCTAAAATTGCGGATTTGGTTATTTCGTGAAATACTATTCGTTTGATCTTTTCTTCTGGCAATTCTAAAGCCTCCTTTAAATGCCAGGCAATTGCTTCTCCTTCACGGTCCTCATCAGTAGCAAGCCAAACTGTTTCAGCTTTTTCGGATACTTTCTTCAATTCCTTTACCACAGATTTTTTATCCTCTGATATTATATAATGTGGTGTATAATTGTTTTTAATATCAATCCCTTTATCTTTCTTTAAAAGATCGCGTATGTGACCATAGCTTGACGTTACCATAAAATCTTCACCAAGAAATTTTTCAATGGTGCCTGCTTTTGCGGGCGATTCAACTATTACAAGATTTTTTGCCATACTTTCTTCAATTTATTTAAAATGAGGTGCAAATTAACTGATAAATAAAATAAATTTCAAAGTCATATTTTTTTGGATATAAAGATTGTGTTAATTAAGTCCGTAAAAGAAACAAATTTTAACAAATTAGTTTTATTACTTTTAAAGGCTGTGCTTAAATGAAAAACATTTCAAAAATTCTTGCACTTCCATTAATTCTATTAATAAAAATATACCAATTAATAATATCTCCAATTTTACCACCGTCCTGCAGGTTTACGCCTACCTGTTCGCATTACAGTTTGGAGGCATTGAAAAAACATGGTTTAGTAAAGGGAGGTTGGCTCAGTTTGAAGAGAATTATGCGTTGTCATCCATGGGGCGGAAGCGGTTATGATCCTGTTCCATAAGTTGGAGTTATGTCTTGGCTAAGAATAAGAAATTCAATTTTAAAAGTTTATTAAAGTTCTTTCCGAAGTTATTACTCAAAATATTATTAGGATTTGTTTTGACTTCAGTTTTTTTAGTGATCGTTTTAAAGTGGATTAATCCGATTACTTCATCAATAATGCTACAAAGAAAAATAGAAGCAATGGTTACTTTCAAAGACAAGAAGATGGTTGCTTACTATTGGGTAAGTTACGATGAAATTTCTCAACACATGGCTGTTGCGGTCATTGCTGCTGAGGATCAGAATTTTCCTTTTCATTTTGGATTTGATCTTAAACAGATTGAAAAAGCAATTGAACAAAATGAACGCAGTGGAAGACTTAGAGGTGCAAGCACTATTACACAGCAGGTAGCTAAAAATATGTTCTTGTGGGAGGGCAGAAGTTTTATTCGAAAGGGAATCGAAGCTTATTTCACTTTGCTTATTGAAATTTTTTGGACAAAGCGGCGGATTCTTGAAGTATATTTAAATATTGTCGAAATGGGTGACATGATTTTTGGAGTGGGTGCTGCCAGCAAAATTTATTTTTACAGGCATCCAGAAAAACTTCAGCTGGATCAAGCAGCACTTTTAGCTGCAACATTACCAAATCCCAAATGGTATTCTGTTAGGAATCCATCCAATTATGTCTTGAAGAGAAAAGATTGGATAAAAAGACAAATGAGTTTACTTGGGGGAACTAGTTACATTAAAAACCTTTAGCTTGATTTCTCTTTTGCTTCTTTCATTTTTTTGATGAAGCTGTTGTAACAATCATTAAATTTTATCATATCCTCCTCAGAGAAATTATAAACAACCCGACAGCTAGGACATTGAATCTTTTTCTCATTCATAGAATTATTCAAATCCAGTAAAAATTTATCCTCACAAACATCGCAGGTGTAGTTTAATTGCAGCTGCATATTTCCTCCTAATTTTGTTTAAAAGGGAAATTAAAAACAAAATAAACAACTTATTCGAAAAAACAAGAGCTATTTGAATTTCTTTAATTATAATAGATTTTATTGACCTTTTTAACAGATAAGCTTAATTTAAGTACGAGTTATAGGGACAATAAATCTTCGCTCGGTTTGCTAAAAAAATAATTTAGGAAAAAACACAGTGAAGGGTTTTTTACACAGCAGTAATTCTCGTTGGTTGCTTGATATAGTCGTAATTTGTTTTTGCGCAGCTGGTATTTATTCAATTCATCTAAAAGCAAATCTTCCATTTAGTCTTACAACAACAAATGCTAATTTAGTTATTGATGAAGTTTCCATCGAAAAAGGTGATTTTTCAAAAGGTCAAATAATTAATTCGATTGATGGTTTCACACTTAACAACTGGGAAGAGGTGGAGCTTTATCTTGATGGTAAGCATATTGGAGATAAAGTAAATATTAGTATTTACAATAGTGCAAGACTCTTCGAAACTACTCTTACTAGTTACTACTCTCTATTTGACGTACTAATAATCAGCATTGTTGGTTTATTTTTCATTTTCTTTGCAATTCTTGTTAGAATAAAATCACCGGATAATAATTCAGCAAGTTTGTTTCATATTGCTAGTCTCGGTCTTGGAATGGTAATTACAATGACCGCAAGCAGTTATACAATTGGTGCGTTTGGCTATGGATATATTAATCGAATCCTTTGGCTATTTGCATATTCAGTCACTCCTGTTTTGTTTATTCACTTTGCGCTTTCTTTTGTTAAAGGAAATAGTAAAAGAAAAATCTGGGCACTTGGCATTTTATATTTTGCAGCAGTGGTAAATGTTATTGTACTAGGTTATTTCTTTTTTGATGCTGTTTTAAATAACAGCCCGGTTGGTATAAAAAACTATGTGCTATACTATGATACATTTTTTAGGGTTTTCCAAATTGCTTGTATAGTTGCTGCGATAAGCGTTTGCATATATGCTTATAAAAGCGCAACAGCATTGGAAGAAAGAAAAAGGCTTCAGTGGCTTCTGTTAGGATTTTTTATTGGTCCCTTTAGCTTTGTGCTTTTTTGGATCTTCCCCATTCTTCTTACCGGGCATAGTTTAATTCCGGAATCACTTGCGATTGTTTTTTTAATTGCCATTCCAGTTACATTCAGTATTGCAATTGTTAAATATCATTTGATGGATATTAATCTGTTAGTAAGAAGAAGTATTGTTTATTCTATAATTCTCGCAGCAATAATACTTATGTACATTGGATTATCTTCGATAATTACACTTTTTGTACAAGATGTAAATCCTGCTTTTCCCTCCATACTAACAGCGATTGCAGCAGTAGCTGCTCTGCAGCCACTAAAAACAGGAATTCAAAAATTTGTTGATAAAAAATTCTTTAGAGTTGAGTACGATTTTCGTGAAGAACAAAAAAAGTTTCTGGATGATATTAAGAGTTCGCTGGATATACAAACACTAGCAAAGAAAATCGTTACTTTAACTAATTCTTTAATTCCTGTTGATAATATAGGATTTTTCGTTTTGAGTAAACCGGATAATAGAATAAAAATGGTGGCAAATAAAGGCTGGGATTTACTAAAAGGAAGAAGTATTAGATTTGAAGAAGAAAAACTTAAAACCGATCTTTCTATTCCTGTTGCAATAGATGATAAAGTTGAACCCGGCTTAAATATTGAACCTGCAGATATTAAAGTCTTCAAGAGGTGGGGGATGGTGCTTGTGTTCCCTGTTAAATCACCAACAGGTGATATCCATGCATTTTTGGCTTTAGGCTCCAAAAAAGCCGGTACAAGATTTTTAAAAGACGATGTTGATTTGTTATATGCCGTTACAAATACTGCAGCTCTGGCAATTGATAGGATTAAATTACAGGAAGATTTAATCAGAGAACATCTTGAAGCAGAGCGGTTGGAAGAACTAAATGAATTAAAATCGTTTTTTTTGCATACTATTACTCATGAACTTAAAACTCCATTAACTTCAATAAAATTATTTACTGAAAAATTACAGGATAAAAAAGATATACCTCCCGAGAAGTCTGATTTTTATCTTGAAGTTATAGAAGGGGAAAGTGATAAACTAAGAAGACTGATTGATAATATATTGGACTATGCCAGAATTGAAAAGGGGATGAAATCATATAATCTAAAATGTATAAATCTAAACCAGATTGTTAAGAACACCGTCAAATCAATGAAATATCAGTTTATGATAAGCAAACAGAAAGTTGAAATAATAACCAATTCTGATGAGATAATTATTAATGCCGATGAAGAGGCAATTGAAAGAGCTATAACAAACTTACTTACTAATGCGATTAAGTATTCTTCCGATGAAAGCAAAACAACTTTAGCCGTGAAAAAGGTAAATTGCAGTGCAGGTGTTGAAGTGAGAGATAATGGCAGGGGAATTTCTGCTGAAGATTTAAAGCAAATATTTGAACCCTTTAAGAGGGTTAAAGATCTAGAATCAAAAAATATTGAAGGTACAGGATTGGGCCTTGCAATTGTAAAACATATAATGGATGCTCACAACGGACGGATTGAAGTTGAAAGCGAACCCGGTAAGGGAAGTACATTTACATTATGGCTATCATTAGCAGATGAATAAAAAAATATTATTAGTAGAAGACGATCCGGCAATTCTTCTTGGCTTGGAAGATTACCTTCTTACCCAAAGTTTTGATGTAGTTAAAGCAGACGATGGTAAAACAGGTTACAACATTGCTTTGAAAGAAAATCCTGATCTTATTCTGCTTGATATAAATCTTCCTTCAATGGACGGGATTCAGGTTTGCAGAATGCTGAGGGAACATGGCTTTCATAACCCGATAATAATACTTACCTCGAGGGGAGAAAAAATTGATAAGGTTGTTGGCCTTGAAGTAGGTGCTGATGATTATGTTACGAAACCGTTTGATACTCGTGAACTTCTTGCACGAATTAGAGCGAACTTAAGACGATTTGAATCAGAAGACGATAATAAAACTATTACAGATGCTGATACGGAAATGCAGCGGCATTTACTTGCCATAATGTTCTCAGATATGAAAAATTATTCAAAGAAGATGAATAGAGATGAGGAACAGGCTTTAAAGCTTCTGCAGGATCATAATAAGATAATGAAAGATTCTATAAAGAAGTTTAAGGGAAGAGTAGTTGAAATAATTGGTGATGCATTCCTTGCAGCTTTTGAAAGTGCAACTGACTGTCTGAATTGCTGTATACAAATTCAGGAAAAATTCAAAGATTACAATTCTGCAAAACCTAAGCACGAAAAGATAAAAGTAAGGATAGGAATTCATATTGGAGATGTCATAGAATTTGAAGGTAAATTAAAAGGTGATGCATTAAATATTGCAGCAAGAATACAACAACTCGCTAAACCGGAAAGTATTTATACATCTGACAGCTTTTATTTGACAGTTAAAGGGAAGACAGAAACCGATTTCATGAAACTTGGAACGTTTGAGCTGAAAAATATAAAAGGTGAAATTGATATCTATACAGTTGTTAATTAGTTTAATTAAGTTGAATTCAACAATAATCTTATTGCTGAGGGTAAAATGAAAAAGATATTAATAATTGAAGATAACCCCGCAACGGTTGCCGGGCTAGAAGAGACACTGAAAGAAGAGCATTTTGAAGTTGCAAGTTCGTTAACCGGAGAGTTAGGTTACGAAAAAGCAAAGGATGGAAAATATGATTTGATCATTCTTGATTTGAAATTACCCGACATGAGCGGGATTGATATCTGTAAAAATTTAAGAAAAGAGGGATTAAATACTCCAATATTGATGCTTACGGCAAAAAAAGAAGAGATTGACGAAGTATTAGGTTTGGAAGTTGGTGCTGACGATTTTGTCACTAAACCTTTTAAAATAAAGGTGCTTATTGCTAGGATTAGAGCTTTGCTAACAAGACCTCCAAAGAAGGAAAATGAGATTGAGGAATATTCATTCGGCAATGTTTATATCAACTTTAAAAATCAAGAAGCAACAAAAGATGGAGAAGCAGTTGATTTAACAGCAATGGAATTTGAAGTAATGAAGTACTTCATTCAGCGTGAAGGTGAGGTGATTGACAGAGATACTTTATTAGATGATGTTTGGGGATATGAAAATTTTCCATCTACAAGAACAGTAGATAATTTTATACTTTCACTCCGAAAAAAAATTGAAGACGATCATAAAAATCCAAAACATATTTTAACCAAGCATGGAGCAGGATATAAGTTTGTAAAATAAAGTTTTAGAAAATCGCTGATTATAAATCCTGCCCCCTTATTTTAGTTTTAATAACTTACTGGAGACTCCAGAGTAATTCCAAAATTAAATAATAGCCCCTGATCTCCTTCCCCACCAGTTAATGAATTAAATGTTCCAATTGCGAATCCAAGTTTGGGTGTCCAGCTATCAAGTGATGATTTGAATAGACTGTATTCTAATCCTAAGGTCACTTCGTGCCGCGGCTCCTCAAAGCTTGTAGGGATAAAATCATTGCTCACCAGCGTAAACCTGTACTGGAGTGTTGGTGTAAACTGATCACTTACCGGTAAACTCAAAATTAAGGGCAGCGAAGTGATGTGAACTTCTGGATCGTAGACGTAACCTTTTATTAATCCAAGAGAGAAAGAAGGTTTGCCGACTTCATTGCCTCTATTACTTAGCTGTACTTTGAAATCACCCCAAAATGTAGATAGATTGGTCCCATTTCCTGAAGAAATATCAAAAGTGTGAGCTAAACCGAAATCGAATCCTCTTGAGATACCGTATCTCATATTTAAATCTAAAAGATCTATACCCTCTGCCTCTGAATCCTCCAGGTTATCAAGCCTCATATAACCGGCACTTATAGCAAATTGTCCTGGCTCCTGCGTTTTCGCGGTTTTATATGAAGAAGCGAAACATCCGAATATAAAAAGTACTGATGTAAGTATAATGAAATACTCCATTATGCCAATTCTTTTTTTCATGATGACACCTCCTGTTTTATTAGTTGATGATAATTTTTGATCGGTATCAGGATAATTGAACTGATTACTTTAAGTAAAATTGATAGGTTGAGAAATACGATTAATCCTAAGGTGAATGTTATAACTAAAGCATCCTGAGCAATAAGAGTGATTATTAATAATATAATAATAGCAAGAGAAATGATTTTTATTAACGAACGCATTCGAGCAATATTTACTTCACCACATGTAGTGCGGGTGTAGAGAAAAAACCCAAATGATGACCCACTTATGAATCCGGTAGAAATTTTTGCAAATGAATTAGTATTAAACAGCGTAAATGCACCACCAAGCCAGTGAATACCTGCCATAGTAATTAATACAATGAGAATAATTCTAGGAATTTTCTTCAGAATTAATAGTGACATTCTATTAATAAATACTAACGCGGTTACTACTGAGAAGAATCCGATTTGTAAACCCATGCAACGAGGGCATAAAGGCAGAGAGTTTCCATATATAGTTAATAACCTAAATTCATCCTGATGACAAATAAATGAAAAAGCAATCCTGATGATTTCTTCAAATGAATTTAGGTTAATGATATTTAATATTTCGTCAATCACTTTTTCATACCGTAATTGGATGTTCAATTATTTGGTCTTGTTGAATCCCTGTATCTGATTTCTTTTTTGATTCAACTTTTTTAAATACCCTCTCTTCTGCATGGTGCTTCTGAAATTTAGAAAGCTTAAAGTAGATTACAGTTGAAATAAGCACTTTGAGCACGAATTGAGGAATTGACTCACGAACTGACTGCTTTTTAACAAACTTTATCCATCTTCTGAAAATGTTCTTCCAGGAATAAAATATTTTATTTACTCTTTTATAGGCTTCGTAAATTTCTTCTTCAGTCAGATTGTTATGCCTGAAAAGAACGTGGTCACCTTCGTAATGGGAAATGTCTTCATCTATCAATCTTCCTTCGGATTTAATTTTGTCGTAAAGCGGTGTTCCATAAATTGGAATCGAAATAGAAGGAAGTATTACGTTGCATCCAACCTCGTCAAGCTTTTCAGGTAAAGTCTCATAGTATTCTTTCGTATCTTCATCAAGAGCAAACATTAGTCCGGTGAAGGTGAGAATCCCTTTTCGATTAAGCTTATCAAAATATTCCTTGTACTCTTCCACCTTATTTTGTTTCTTCTGCACACCCCTGAGACTTTCTTCATTCAACGATTCCATTCCAAGAAAAGACATTCTGCAGTTTGCTTCAGCTAGTGCTTCAACAAAATCGTCATCTCTCAAACACTCTATGCTATATTGAGCGCCGATACCCCAGAATTTTAATTTTGCAATTTCCCTTAATAAATCTTTTGCATATTTAAGATCGCCGCCAAGGTTGTTATCAAGCAGCATTGCCATCTTCCTTTTAAACCACGGCAATCCTTTTGTGTTAGTTAAATCTCTAACGACATCCTTTATTGGTCGCATCCTGTGTGGTGTGCGGACAATATTTAGCTGGCAGTATGTGCAGGGGTGAGGACAGCCCCTTGTAGCTTCAGTTACTATTGGAGAAAAATATTTTCTTTCTACCAGATCATATCTTGGTGGAAGAATATATTCAAGTGATGGAGATAACCCGGCATCATATCTTTTCTTAAGTTTTCCCTCAACCATATCATAAACCATTTGCGGCCAAACAGTATGAGCTTCGCCAACAAGAATGGAATCGAAATACGGCTGCACTTCATCAGGAAAAGTTGATGCAAATTTTCCGCCACCAATTACTATTTTACCCATAGCTCTAAATCTTTCTGCAACCTGGTAAGCGTGCGGTGAAACATAATCCATAAAGCTAATGGCAATAAAGTTTGCATCGGTGTTATAATTAATCGGTCTCACCATCTCGTGCAATACTTCAACCTCAACAATTGGCGGAGTTAATCCCGCAAGAAGAATCCCTGGTAAAGGAGGAGCCGGGTTGCGGGCGTAATATGGTTTTTCATCCAGAAGATTTTGAAACAATACTATTATTAAAAGCTTGGACTTTTTCATTTTCTTAAACCTTAAATCTTTTTAGTTGAACAAAACTTTTTTATTTGAATAAGCTTTTAATGCTTCAGATTTCTTTTCTGGTCTTCGCTCATTGTTCCTCCAGATCTCAGCTATAGCTTCTATCAACCTGTCAATATCTTCCTTAGTGTGAGTTGCCATTATGCTTATTCTGAATCTCTGTTGCGACTTTGGAACAGCCGGATACTCTATTGAGTTAATGAAAATTCCTTTCTGATGAAATTCGAACGAGGCATTTCTGATGTTCATATTAACAGGAACCCTCAGAGGGAAAATTGGGGTTAATGAATTTGCAGGAAAACCAAGCTGGTTTAAACAAGCTGCTGTGTAATTAATATTATCTCTCAGTTTCTGATACAGCTCTGGTTCTTTTTCTATAACATCAAGTGCAGCAAGAACGGATGCAACAACTGTCGGCGATAATGATGCAGAGAACATATAAGATCGTGCAAAGAAACGCAGATAATTAATTATAGATTTAGAGGCTGCAACAAATCCGCCGGTAACTGCAAATGTTTTACTGAATGTTCCCATTGTGATATCGACTTCGCCATCAAGTCCGAAATGTTCTGCTGTGCCTGAACCACTTTTACCCATTACTCCTGTTCCATGTGCATCATCGACAATCAGAATAGCATTATTTCTTTTACAGATTGGAACGATTTTATCAAGGGGTGAAATGTCACCATCCATTGAATAAACACCTTCCACACCGACAAAACGATCTTTGAAATTCATTGATTCTGTACGTTCCAATGTTTGTGCTAGCAATCGAACATCATTGTGTGAAAAATGAACTGCCTGGGCCCCAGACATTTTAATGCCGTCGTGAAACGAAGCGTGACTGTAAGAATCATAAACAACAAGATCTTCATTGTTCATCAGGGCTGATACTAGTCCGACATTTGCACCGTACCCACTCGAGAAAATCAAAACATCCTCTGCTCCTTTTAAATGAGCAAGTCTTTCTTCAAGTTCATGATGAAGTGCAGTATAACCATTTAGCAGCGGGGGTCCGCCGATTCCAGTTCCATATTTTCGAATCATCCTGCAAACAAATTCTTTAACGTATGGATGGTTGGCTAAGCCAAGATAATTATTTGAACCGAACATCAGCATTGATCTGACTTCACCTGTGTAGGAATCAACTACTTTAACTTCACGATCGGCCGGACTTGAGATAATTCTTAAATGAAGCATTTGTTTGTTGCTCTGTAAATCATTTATAAAAGAATCAAAGAATTCCGTTTTCTTTTGAAGATTCATTTTTCTTCCCCTGACGAGAATATCTCTAAGGTCGAAATTCTCTCCGCCCATATATTCGCTTTTGTTTAACATTTTATTTTCCTTTCTTTAATTAGACATTCATTCTTTCTGGTGGTAATCTAAATTGAAAAAGGTAGGGAGTTGTCAGTGAATTGTCAGTGAGATGTAAAATTCAGACACGGTTCATTTTTGAGCTGATAATAATACTCTAAAAGCATTTTTAAGTAGTGATTTATATCACCATTTAACTCAATTGGAAGGTTTCTGATAAATGCCGAATTGATTGAAATCAATTCTTTGTGCAAGGGTATTTTAATTTCTTTATGGGGAATAACTCTGCCTAACTCAATTGGGTTTAATTCATTTTTCAATGCTTCCGCTAAAAATGAATTTTCCAGTACATTAGGTACAGTAAAGATTAACTCAAATTCACCGTGCTGCCCTGCAAACAGAAGCCATGGCGGAAGGTTTAAATTTCTTGAAAACTCAAGTGCATCATTGTCAATTACGTTTTGCCAATTTTCATTTAATTCAAAACCAACATTATTTAACCGCATAAGCTGATCGAGGGTTGCAATTAAACCATCACTTGTGTCCATACAGCAAGAAGCATATTTGCTTAACATACTGCTCTCTTTAATTCGTGCTAGCGGTTTATACTTACTAAATGTATTTGTTTGCGAAATAAGCTTTGAAATTGCATAAGCATTTCCACTTCCAAGCTTTCCAGATGAAAAAAGAATTTCATCTGGTTTACATCCTAAACGCGATATTAGTTTTTTACTTTGAATTATGCCTATTGCAGTTCCTGTTAATACTAGACTTTCTCCTTCGTTTGTATCACCCCCTAAAAGAAAAGTATTGTATGTGCTGCATGCATCTGATATCCCTTTTTGAAGCTCTTCTATTTTTTCCTTTGAAAAGTTTTTTGGAATAATTTCAGAGATTAAAATTCCTAGTGGGGAGACACCAACTGCTGCCAGATCACTCATATTTACTGTTACAATCATCCATCCGATTAGGTAAGGATCATCATACAATCCAGTTGAGATTTCTTCAGAAATACTATCTGTGGTTATGGCAAGTTTTGTATTATCATTTAATTGAATGATCTCTGCATCACTTTCATGCGGTTTGTTCAACTGCATTGGTGATCTTTCAAAAGCCTCAATGAGTTTATTGATTAACTTATTTTCTAATATTGAATTCAATTGATGCATACTTTTATTAACCTCGGTATTACTGAAAATTCGACACTTTTTGTTGTTATTACTTCACCATCAAACTCAACGGCAAATTCTTTTTGAGAAGTAACTTTAAGTCCATTAGTTCTCCAGAATTTTTTATTGAAAGAATTATCGTTAATTCCATTGCCGAGACTATAAAACAGATCCAGTAATCGCCATTTCTTAAGCGATTGGTAAAGATGAATATCAAACAAACCATTATTTAAAAGTGGAGTGGATTGGTATCTTAATTTGCCTGAAAAGAAAGGACATTTAATAATTCCCAGATTTGATATGCTTGTTCCGAAAATTTTGTTGTTACTTCTGATTTCCGCAAAAAAGTTTTTGTATGTAAAAATATTTATCAGTGCTGCGTATGTAATAGCACTTTGCGTGTTGTACTTTTTAAGAAATCTTAAAATTGAATCCGGATTGTTAAAAAAGTTATTTCCCTCGGCAGTTATACCAATACTTGCATTAATTAGGAAATATTTTTTAGAGAGCTTTCCCTCTTTTTCAAATTGCAGACAACCAATATCACGATGAAGCGCATCGATAAAGTTTAATTTATAAGGAATTCTATTTAAAGTAATTCTTGACTGAAAAGGCTTGTGAAAGTCGTTGCTTGATCCAATTCCTACTGCACCAATTTTTAATTCATTTAAGATTTCTGGTTCTGCGAGATTTATAATGTCATTTAAAAAGTGGTTTATTGTTCCATCACCGCCGGCAATTACAAAATTGATTCTACCTTTGTTTAGAGAATCAGCTATAAATTCTTTGCTTGATCCGTTGCTGCCGACCTGAAAAATTTCTGTTGAACCGTTATTAAGTTTTAATGATTTACTAATGCGTGCCCATTTTTCATGTGCTGCTCCGCCGCAAGATTTATTATTTAATATTACCTGCATCATAACACCTATATCTGTTCCTTCGCTGGTCTGATTTTAAGAAGAACTAAATAAAAGAGATAAAAAACGATTAAGGGAATAAACCAATCAGGGTTATTCAGAATTGCAAGGCTTGAAAGCAGAAGTATGTAACTGTGCACGCACGGTACAATAGCTCGATGTGCTTCGGAATCTCTACTAACAGAATGCAAATTTAACTGTGTAAATATCGTGGCAGCAATTCCCGCGTAAGCAAAAACAAGTGCTCTAAAAATTATCTGATACGGGAACGAATCGAATGCCAGGGAGAAAATTGTGACAAATACTGAAACGGAGGCTGCAATTCCAAAAACATCACTTACTATTGTAGATATCCTTCTTCCAAATTTAACTGGAAGAGTTTTGTAATTTGTAGCTCTGTCAGCTTCAATATCTTTGAAGTAACCTGTAAGAACAAAATTTGCATATCCAAAGAAGACGGTTAAAATCGAAGCGGAAAAAATCAAATTGGAAAAATCAAAATGAGTTCTTCCTGTTCCGGCTAAGTATGCCATCAAAAAAAGAACAAGTACAATCCATGAATTATAAAAAGGACCCGCCCACCACTTTCGCTTGAAAGAGGTGTATGTTGCGAGTCCAAATCCTGCTAAAACACCAAGTAGAAGATTTAACGGATTGTAAAAAGCGAGCACCGAAATACAGTAAAGCAAACCAACTGAGCTCACAATTAAAAAATGATTTTTATGAACCAAACCCTGAGTGAGCGGTCGGTAAGGTGATGAAAGGCTATCGGTGTCAATTTGAAAACAATCTGTTAAAGCCTGACCGAATCCGTAAGAGAGAAAAGTCACTTTAAAAATTATTAAAGTTTTCAGAATACTCATCTCCCCGGCAAAAGACATTCCTAAAACACCCGTTATTCCCGAGACAAACATTAAATAAGGTCTCATTGTAAGCACGTAAGCCTTTAAAAACTTAAACGATAACAACGGGTATGTTTTTATTGCAAGCGTGTTCATTTTATCACTCATTTTTTAATGATAAATCAAATTGTTTTTTTATGTAAGATCTTTTTCTCCATTTACCAATTTTATCGATCAATTTGTATGCTGTGGAGAACAATTCAGGAGAAGTGAAAAATACTCTTGATGGAAATGATAATGTTGAAGGTATTATCACTTCAGTTTTTGGTTTGTTAACTATTTTGAGGATTGAATCGGTAACTTGCTCTGGTTTAAGAGCTTTATTTAAAAAAGCGATAGAAGTTTTATAATGATCAGATTCATGCTGCAACATCTTTGTGTTAACAGGACCTGGAGAAACTAAACTTATTAAAATTTTTGAGTTTTTTAATTCCTTCGCAAGTGAATGAGTAAACCCTCTAAGAGCAAACTTTGTTGCAGAATAAACAGCAGAATAGGGCATTGGAATTATTCCGCCAATTGAGCCTATATTAATTATGTGACCAGATTTTTGTCTTCTCATTAGCTTTAACGCTTTTTGTGCTCCGATTAATACAGATGAAAGATTAATATTTATCATTTCAGTTATTTGTTCTTCAGTTTGATTTATGAAATCTCCCGGAATCAAAACACCAGTACAATTAATTAACACATCTAATTTGCCATACTTCTGAGAAGTAAAATGAAGCACTCTATCCCACTCATCCGCTTTCGTTAGATCTGCTTTAATAATTGAAATATTACTATTGGCTTGAAAATCAGGATGAGTTTTATTGTAAACCGCAATTACATTAGATCCCGGGTCAGAAA
>CBDUAV010000069.1:0-17023 GCA_965365225.1 uncultured Ignavibacteria bacterium
TTACCGCAGATTCTTTCCTGTTTCCGATTAGAATTAAAAGAATGGTTTTCATTTTCTTTTCCTGGAAATATTTGATACAAATTACTAAACAAAAATAGAAAAAAGGAAATTTAAAGCGGTAATTACTTGCTGTTTAACTGGAATTAATTGACTAATTCTTACTTAAAACTTAAGTTTCTTCTAGAGCTCTTTTTCAGAAATATTTTTTTGCAAATTTATGCAACCGAAAACTTCAGAAAAATTGCAAACTTATTATACTCAAAATGTAAACTTCATAAAGGGGAAGCAAATGAAAAAGAATCAATCCTACCAATATCTACTCACAGTTATATTATTTATCACAATTTTTCTAACCAGTATCTTAAGCCAATCAAAAGATTCATTAATCGCAAAAGTTGAAAATGGATTATTACCTGTAGTTCTGATTGAGGGAGAGGCACCATTCGATTTAGAAGAAAGAATGGATTATTACAATGTGCCCGGAATTAGTATTACTGTTATCAAGGATTATAAAATTGAGTGGACAAAACAATACGGTGTAATGGACTCTGAACTTCAGAATCCGGTCACAGATGAAACACTATTTAGCGTCGGTTCGCTTAGTAAAGGCGTTGCTTCATTAGCAGTGTTAAGTCTGGTGGAAAACAAGAAAGTTGATTTGAATGAAGATATAAACAACCAATTGGTTTCATGGAAAATTCCTAAAAATGAATATACAAAGCTGAATAAAGTAACCCCGTTGCTATTAATGAACCACAGCGGCGGAGCTATGTTCAGTCCGGGCATTGGATATCTGAGAGATAATTTTCCAACAAATCTTCAGGTACTAAAAGGTGAAAAACCATCTCAGTTTGGTCCAGTTGTTATCGATAGAATACCCGGAACAGAGTATTTATATTCAAACGCTGGTTATGCCATTTTGCAACAGCTGATTGTCGATGTCAGTGGAAAATCTTATCCGGAATATGCTAAAGAAAAAATATTTGAACCTCTGGATATGCAACATGCTACATTATTTCAACCGTTGTCTGAAGAATTAATAAAATCCACAGCAGCCGGTCATATGAACAACGGCTTACCTTTTAGTGGGAAAAGATACTATATACAACCTGCAGCAGCAGGCGGTTTATGGACAAACTCCAGTGATTATGCAAAATTTGTAATCGAACTACAAAAATCATACGCGGGGAGATCAGACAAAATAATCTCTTCCGCACTCGCCAAAGAAATGTTGTCACCGCATGTTTCAAAACAATATGGTCTTGGTGTGTTTATGAGAGAAATAAATGGTGAAATAAATTATTTCGGTCATATGGGTGATAACAAGGGTTTCTTTGCCGGCTTTGTATCTCATTTAAGAGATGGTTATGGTGCGGTGGTATTTACCAATTCACAAAACGGAGCGAACTTAATACGCGAAATAACAAACGGTGTTGCAAAAGTTTATGGCTGGAAACTTTATTTGCCTGAAGAATATAAAGTTGTTGCGATTGATGATATGATGATGGAACAATATTGCGGACGTTATTCAATTGGTTCGGATAATTATTTTGAAGTGAAGAAGGAACAGCATAAGTTATTTATAAATCAGTTTGATAATGCGCGGCTTTTTCATGTTGGTGATGGAAAATTTGTGATAAAAACTAGGTTGGGATATCTTCAATATAATTTTGATACCAATCAAAATGTATCCACTGTGGTTTATTATTTTTCTGATGAGCTAGGACGGTTTTTGAATGAGCCCATCACCTGCTACAAAATGAATCCGGATGAAAAAGTGCCGATTGAATTATTGGAAGAAGGTCAGGTTGAGGAAGCACTTAGTTTGTACCGTAAAATAAAACAGGAAAATCCTTCTGATTTCTATGTGTCCGAAAACCGTTTCAATAGTTTAGGTTACAATTATATGGGGAAAGGTATGTTTGAAGAAGCCATCGTAATATTAAAACTTAATGTGGAGTTTTATCCTGAATCTGCGAATACTTACGATAGTCTTGCTGAAGCATATATGAAAAATGGAGACAATGAATTAGCAATAATAAATTATAAAAAATCTCTGGAATTGAATCCTAACAATTCCAACGCTGTCGAGCGACTCAAAGTGCTGGAAGAATTAAATGATCAATAAAAGAATGTAATATATACTGGCCGTTAGCAATAATTATTTGACTAATTCTTTCTTAAAACTTAAGTTCTAAACCCGTGAAAAGAGTTCTATTTCTTTGTAGTCAGAATAAATTAAGAAGCCCAACCGCGGAGAGAGTATTTTCTAAACATCCGAATTTAGAAGTGGCTTCTGCAGGTTTAGATATTGATGCAAATATCAGAGTTACTAAAGAATTAATTGAATGGGCAGACTTAATTTTTGTTATGGAAAAGAATCATAAGAATCGGCTCCAGAAAAAGTTCAAACAATATTTAGCAATTAAAAAAGTTATCTGTTTAGATATTCCTGATAATTATGATTATATGGATCCAGAATTAATTCAAATTTTTGAAGAAAGAATTCCTCTACTATTAAACATCTGAATGAGTTGTTAACAGTAGTCTTCTGATCATTACCTTCCCCTCGCCCATTTGGTCGCAACACTCAACAATTTGGTCGTGTTATCATCAGCATATCATCATTTAATAAGATTTTAACAATCTATTAGCGGCACACGCTTTGTTTTATTTACTGCGGAGGTAAATAAAATGAAAACATTATTAACATTATTAGTCTTTGGTTCATTCAGTTTTGCGTTTGCATCTGCACTGCAGGATTCTTCTCAAAACCAGAACAGGGAACAGAAACAGATCCAAGTTCAGGAGCAGAACCAGCAGAAAAACCAGGGAGAAGATACTCAGATAAGAGACAGAAACAGATTGCACAGTGGAGATCAGTTCTCTGGAAAGGACGGCAAAAAGAGAGGCAAGGATGTCTTTATTGATAAAGACGGAGATGGAATTGCAGACACACGTGCAGGAGGAATGAGCCTTCACAAGATCCGTAAAAGAACCAAGTCAGGCAGCCAGGGAAGTGGCGGACAAGGCGGAAATGGCGGTAACGGTGGTTCCGGTGGAAACAGCGGCGGTAAGTAAATCTAAATACAAGTGATTAAAATGAAACGAAATTATTATTCGCCGTTTATTGTTCTGTTCTTCTCATTATTTACTTTTAATGTGCATTCACAGTTCTATTTTTCTACATCTGTTGAAGGCTATTACGATGATAATATCTTCAATAATTATTTAAATTCTTCCGATTTTATAAATGCTTTCAGTGGTGAGCTTGGCTACGATTTCGAGTCAGAACAAAATAACTTTGAAATTTATTATATAGGTTTTTTCAACCAGTATTATAAATACAACGAGAAATCAACGACAATTCACAAGTTCGGTGCAGTTAATACCTATCTTTTCTCAGAATATAGTAACCCTCTTAATGTTGGAATCAACTATGCGATAAGAATAAACAAAGAAGATTACTATATTTATGATTTCAGCCAAATCTCTGCTTATGCAAATTATATGCATTCAATTAGTGAAAGTAATAAAATTCAATTGGGATTAATTGGCAACAGGATCAAATACGAAAATTTCTCTCTCTTCTCTCACTACCAACTTAAATCTTTTTTTAGATCAATAAATAGTTTTGAAAGCAGGACTTCGTTAACTGTTGCAGCGGAGATTGATCAAAAAATTTATATTGATAAAATGCAAAGCCAGGGACTTGCTGATGAAGTCCTGCAGGCAAAGCTCTATATGCAATTAGGGCAGGGGATAACCGATGATTTGGGATTAAGCGGTTTTGTTTTCTTCAGGAAGAATCTAAAGAACGGAAACCGTTATTTCAGTACTGTTGACTACATCTATTATGAAGAAGAACTCTTTAACGATCTTTATTCGAATGATGGTGTGGAAACAGGAGTTACTTTTTCATATCTTTTTCTTCCAAACATTATGGGAAAAATTGCAGGACGATATCATGTTAGAAATTTTACGGACCTGCCGGCAGCTGCTGAAGATGAAACCGATCTTGATGAGCTGAGACAAGATAATCAGTTTTCTGTTGGTGCTTCACTAGAATTTGGATTGAGTAAAATTCTTAGCGGACTTTATCTTTCTTTGAATTATAATTACATTAAAAACAGTTCTAATGATTACTACTACGATTACGCCAACCAGATTTACGCGATTTCTTTAGGCTTTGATTTTTAATTCTTCAACCTGAATTTATTTTAGGGTCTTTGTCATTCCGATAATACTTTGAGATCCCGAAACAAGACAGCCTGCTTGCCTCACGGCGAAGCCGTGGATCGGCAGACAGGTTCGGGATAAATCTTATCAATGCTTGATGTTGTACTTCTTAAGTTTATATCGCAAGTTTCTTTCAGTTAATCCTAATAACTTTCCTGCTTTTGTCTGGTTGCCTTTACTTTCCTGTAAAGCATCGTAAATCAATTCTTTTTCAAGTGCTTCTACTCGTTCTGTAAGAGTCATTTCGCCCAATTCGGGGATAGTTTTTTCTTCTTTAAATCCTTTTATATTCATCGGTAAGTCACTCAGAGTGATAACTTTACCCCGCGTTAATACAACAGCTCGCTCAATTATATTTTCCAGCTCACGGACGTTTCCCGGGTAATTATATTTCATCAAAATATCAACAACTTCCTTTGAAACTCCCAGCACTTCTTTATCGTTTTCTTTACAGAATTTTTCGATGAAGTTTTCAGTTAGAGGAATTATATCTTCTTTTCTTTCCCTGAGCGGAGGAATTTTCACCGAAACCACGTTTAATCTATAGTAAAGATCTTCTCTGAAGCTTCCAACTTTAATTTCTCCCTCGAGGTCCTTGTTTGTTGCTGCAATGATTCTAACATTTACTTCAATTTTTTCCGTTCCGCCAACTCTTTCAAACTGGTGTTCTTGCAAAACCCTTAAAAGCTTAACTTGTATTGATTGAGGTATATCACCCACTTCATCTAAGAATATTGTACCGGTATCTGCAACTTCAAATCGCCCCTTTTTCATCCTATCTGCACCTGTGAATGCACCTTTTTCATGTCCGAACAATTCACTTTCGAGCAAAGTTTCTGTGAGCGCAGGAACATTAACTGCTACAAACGGCAAATCCTTTCTTGGACTCCGGTAATGAATTGCTTTTGCCAGCACTTCTTTTCCAGTTCCATTCTCTCCTGTAATCAACACAGTTGCCTTGCTCTCTGCGACTCTTGCAGCAATATTTATTACTTCTTCCATCGTAGGGGATTGTGAGACAATAGACGAAATTTTATGCTTTTCCTGTAATTGTGTTTTTAATAATTGATTTTCTGACACTAAATTTTTGTGTTCAATTATTTTATCAATCATCAAATCAAGCTCATCGAGGTCGACAGGTTTCGAAATGTAATCAAATGCACCAAGTCGCATAGCTTTCACGGCATTCTCCACAGTTCCGAATGCTGTAACAATCACAAAGCTTATTTCGGGATTTATTTTTTTCACCTGCTTAAGCACTTCAAGACCCGATAAGTCTGGCATCTTAAAATCAGAAAGGATAATATCAACAGGATTTTTTTCGGCAACATTAATTCCTTCTTTACCCGATGGTGCAGAAAAAATTTTGTAACCTTTTTTCTTCAAGTATCCTGTAAGGATATCTCTCTGTGCGGCTTCATCGTCAATTACTAAAATATTGTAGTTTTTCATCTTTGTGGAATTTTAATTTTGAATTTCGTGAATTCATTTAAATCTCTGGTAATATCAATAGTTCCCTTATGTTCCGTGATAATTTTTTGAACTATACTTAAGCCAAGGCCAGTTCCTTCCGGCTTTGTTGTAAAATAGAGATCAAAAATTTTCCCCCTCATATCTTCTGGAATTCCTTTACCGTTATCCGAAATTTCAATTAGCAGATCATTCTCTTTTTTAAAGTAGTTTATTTCAACTATACCATTTTTAACAACCGCATCGATAGCATTTTGTATTAGGTTCATTAAAGCTTGCTTAATCAATTCGGGATCAACTATCATTTCAAATGATTGATTTGATGATTTTATAAGTTCAACCTGTTTCTGTTTTGCCTGATCAATAAACAATCTGTAAATATCATCAAAATATTCTTTTGAATTTATTTTTTTAATCTGAATATCGAGTGGTTTTGCATATCCAAGAAACTGGGAGATGATTTTATTAATCCGTGTAACTTCATTCCTCAGTAGGCTGGTAATATTGTGGTATTCTTCAGAATCATTTTGTACTTTGAATTCTTTATCCAGCCGTTGGGCAATCATTCCAATCGCATTTATAGGATTTCTTATTTCGTGCGCAACACCTGATGCCAGCTCGCCCATTGCAGATAATTTTTCTTTTCTCTTTGATTCTTCTTCGAGCTTACGGGCTTCAGTTACATCATTTATCACAATTATATAATTGTCTTTACCTTCTTCATCCTTATTTTTAGTGAAATTGAGAAGAAGGTACCTTCGATAGTTAGCTAATAAAGTCTCAATTTGAACATCCGCACAATTCTTATTATTGTTTTTGCGGTAGTCCATTAAGTATTTCGAAATATCTTCGGATAATCCCGAGAGGTTTTGTTTCAGCACCTCCTCTTCATTTCTGTTAAAAAGATTTTGGGATGATTTATTAAAAAGCGTTACTTTGAATTTTTCATCGACTACAATTACTGCATCACCCATGTTTTCCAGTACAGTTGATGTGAAGGTTTTGAATTTTTTAAATTCATTTGAGACCGATCTGAGATTCTGAGTCGTAAATACAATACTGAGTATCACAATTCCTATTGCAGCAAGAACGAGTGAAATGATTATCATTCTTCTTACCATCCTGTCCTCAACCGCACGTACCTCATCCAACGGCAAACCAATTCTGAAAATCCCGATAACTTCACCTTCATAAACAAGTCTTTTTACAGTTTCAAAAACCTCCTGATTTTTATACACGTAAGTTCTTGAATGAACCGCATCTGTGCTTATAGCTTTAATTAAAAACGGGTCGGATTCAATTGCATTTACCGTATCAACTGCAGAACCAGCTGCAAGTATACCGATAGAGTCCTGTAATACTATGTACTCTATTCCCCTGTTTTTGGATATGTCCCTTATAATTTTTCCAAGTCCTATTCTTTTTCTAAATTCTAAAAACTCTTCAGCATCAAGATTTATGACTATCGCACCTCTTTTATTTGAACGTGCTACGGCAACTGCAAACCGTTGCCCATCTGAAAACTCTGCATCTTTTAAACCAATAATAAATTCATTCAAACCATTTTCCAGTATCGGTTTTAATTCTTCATATCTATTTATATTTTCTTCCCCATGCAGATGATCTTGCTCTGGTATTCTGTTGGAAAGTATTCTCGTACCATCTTTATTGAAAATATTAATTCTGAAAAGCGAGTTTTCTCTTCCAATATTTACCAATTTTTGATGGGTGAGTGTATTTAAGCTATCAAGCTTTCTGATTAGCCTTGCGTTATTCAGCAATTTTTCAGCAATCAGGTATTCAATTTCTACGCTTGAATTAAGAGCGTTTATGCTGCTCTGGTTTATTGTTTCAATAAGTGAGGAGGATTGCTCGTTAAGAAGGTGAAGAATTTCATCTTTGCTTTGATGAAGTTCAATAAATGCAGATACAATCATAAGTGCACCAACGATCAGTGCTACAGCTATTATGACCTTTGGCTGTAATTTATTTAGAAAATCCATACTCAAAAGTAACCAGATTTAAAGCAAGATTGAATTAAAAAGAAAGGGCATAGGCTGAGGTGAAGGCCTGATCTTTAATGTTATGGTAAACCCGTTTTTGTTTTTTAATCAGGTTTCGTCCACATAGTCGCAGTGATTCGTCCTTAAAGTCGAAAGGGCATTCTCTATGAATAAAAAAAATGAATTGTTGAATAAAATCAAACAATTTTTACTTGGCACATCCATTGAATAGCAATTACAAAGAAAAACTAATTATATCTCAAATAAATAAAAGGATAAAGAAATGGAAAGCAAAATGAGAATCTCAGCACTAATCACTTTGGTAATAAGTGTGATTTTATTTTCAACATTGTTATATGCACAGAACGATCCTTTAAAGAACAAGGAAGAAAAACAAGTGCAGACACAACTTCAGGAAGAAAATCAGAATCAGGTTAAAAACCAGATTCAGACAAAGAATGAAGGAGAACCACAAACACAATTGAAAAACCAAACTCAAACCCAAACTAAAGAGCAAAGCAAAAACCAGGTAAAGGTTCAAACAAAAGAGCAGAATCAGCATGGAAAACAGTTTGTTGATTCTGATGGTGATGGTTATAATGATAACGCACCTGACAATGACGGCGATGGGATTCCAAATGGAAGAGATGAAGATTATTCGGGTTCACAAAACCGGAAAGGAAATACTGGACAAAAAGGATTTGTCGATTCGAACAGCGATGGAATCAATGATAATGCAGTTGATTCAGATGGTGACGGTATTCCTAATGGTCAGGATCCTGATTATGTAAAACCAGATGATGGAACCGGTCAACAGAACAGAAATGGAAAGGGCAATAAGAAGCATGGCAACATGTGGGGACCGAAAGATGGAACAGGTAACAATGGCATAGGTCCAAAAGACGGAACAGGTTACGGTTCAGGATCTGTTAATGGAACCGGAACAAACACGGGTGGCAACAGGAGAGGTGGAAGGAAATAACAGCCTATAAATAATCAAGGACGACCTGCAAAGGTCGTTCTTTTTTATTTGCCCGGCACCAACTATTTATTAGTGTGTTACTAATTATCAATAAATGTTAGTACGTTTAATTAGTAAAGATAAACTTTGTAGGACTACAATCTTGTTGATCAATATCTTCATAAATAGAAGATCAATGCTCGATAGGACTCGCAAGATCTCACCCAGAATAAATCCCATATTTTTATTTCTCACTTCCGTGGAGGATTTTATGAAATCTAAAAAACTATTTCATTATATATTCGCTTTAATAATTTTCTTATCAGCACAAATTTTTCCGCAGTTAAAAGCCGGTGCAAATGCACTCGGTTCTCAAACTTATGATAAATACGATAAACCAGAGTTCTGCGGCACCTCCTGCCACACAGATTTTTACCAGCAATGGAAACAGGCAATGATGTCTAAGGCTTACACTCACCATTGGGACGAAATCGAATACTTTAAACTCGCCGTTCCGCATGCAGAAAAAGATGAAAAAGTTGCAGAAGTAAGAGAAGGATGCAATGGCTGTCATGCACCGCTTTCATTTTTAGCTGGGGATGTTCCACCGCCGAAACCGGAAATGAATTCAAGAGCAAATGAATCTGTTTCGTGCGAAGTCTGCCACACAATAACCGGTTTCGAAGGTGATACTCCATATAATTTCAACTGGATCTCTTCTCCTGGCAATTTAAAATACGGACCGCGCGGAACAGGTGAATCACCTGAGCATGAAATTCAGAAATCAGAATTTTTACAAACAGCAGAATTATGTGGTACATGCCACAATGAAATGAGTCCGTATGGTGTATGGGTAAAATCAACTCATCTTGAATGGAAAGAGGGACCGTACTCAAAAGAAGGTGTGCAATGCCAGAATTGCCACATGACACAGGCTGAAGGATTATCGGCAGATATGGGTGAAAAGTATCCCGATGTTTGGCAGCATCTTTTTCACGGTGCACACGATCCCGGAAAAGTTAAAGGAACAATCGAATTAAGAATTCATCCTGATATAAACGAAGCTGAACCAGGTGAGTTGATTAAATTCACAATTGCACTTTTTAATCAGAAAACCGGACACAAATTTCCAACAGGCTCAGTTGAAGACAGAATTGTTTGGATGCATATAGAAGCGGTTGATGCGGAAGGAAACATTTATCATCTGCCGATAGATTTAAAAGGATTTGAAGGTGAAGAATACACAGTTGGTGCTGATGTGCTTGCTTATCAGGATATGGGTATTGCATTGGATGATCCAAATTTTAAGGGAGTTCAAAGAGATGGAATTCCGATCGGTGACAGGATTTATAGAATGCCTTACTTTGATCCCCAGGGAGGGATGACAATCCAGCAGTGGAATACGGCATCACTCGGAGTGGATTACAGGATTGGACCGCGCGAAACAAAATTAGAAACTTGCACTTTCAATATTCCTTTTGATGTTGCACCCGGAGAAATGAAAGTAACTGCGGTATTAAATTATCAAAAGCTTGTAAAACCAGTTGCGGATTTTTTAGAAGTTCCTGATGAAGAGGAAGAAATAATTAAAGTAAACGAGCACTCAACTTTTGTAACAGTGTTGCCATAATTTTTTACCCTGAACTCGTTTCAGGGTCTCAAAATTAAGATGAAGATGCTGAAACAGGTTCAGCATAACTAAATAAAAAAAGGAGTAAAATGAAGTACATATTTACAATTACAACTTTATTTCTAATTTTAATCAATTTTTTAGCGAGTGATCTATTTGCTATTCCTGCATTTGCAAGAAAATATAGAATGTCCTGCAAAACCTGCCATTCACCATTTCCTACACTTAAAGCTTATGGGGATGATTTTGCCGGCAACGGATTTCAGCTTAAAGATAAAGATGCGCCGCGCTACTATGTGGAAACCGGTGATGAGGACCTATCTCTTTTAAGGGAACTGCCAGTTGCCCTGCGTTTTGAAGGATACGTAACATATAATATCCGAAACAGTGACAGAGCTGATTTTACAGCTCCGTGGATTTTAAAGCTGCTCTCGGGTGGTGCTATCACAAAAGATGTATCATATTATTTTTACTTTTTCTTCAGCGAAAGAGGAGAAATTGCTGGGATAGAAGATGCATTTTTAATGTTCAATGATTTATTTAATACAGAGTTGGACTTCATGATCGGTCAATATCAAGTTTCTGATCCACTATTTAAAAGAGAGCTTCGCTTAACATTTGATGATTACATGATTTACATAGTCCGACCGGGCAATTCAAATATAAATCTTGCATACGATAGAGGTGTGATGTTTAATTATGGTTTTGATGTTGGTACAAATATAAACCTTCAAGTACTAAACGGAACCGGAATAGGTGAGGCAACACTATTTAGGGCATTTGATAAAGATAAATATAAAAATGTTTTTCTTGCGATTTCGCAGGACATTGGCGAGCACTTTCGTTTAGGAGCTTCAGGATATTATGGTAATGAACTACTCGAAAATCCAGACACACAATACACCGCAAAAAATGAACTATGGATGGCTGGCATAGATGCATCTGTTTCAGCAGGACCGTTGGAACTGAATCTACAATATGTTGAAAGAAGAGATAATAATCCTTACGTGCTATTTTCACCAAAAGATATAAAAACAAGAGGCGGATTGGCTGAACTAATTTATCGCCCCGATGGAGATGAAAGTAAATGGTACAGCGTTCTGCTTTACAATAAGGTAAAATCAGATGACCGAGATGTAGAATGGGAATCTTTAGCATTGCATCTCGGATATCTTATAAGAAGAAATATAAGATTAGTTGGTGAGTACTCTTATAACATTCACGAAAAATTTGGAAGGATTGGCGCGGGTTTCGTAGTAGCTTTTTGATTTAATAATTTCATTTGCTGCTGATTGTTATTTTTTCCTTAGTCTGGTTTAGTTACTTTTGTATAGTTATAGAGAGAATTAGAGAGAAATAATAATGGATTTTCAATATTCAAATCAGCCTGAGCCGCATAAAGAAAGAACGAAGCAAATTCTTAAGGCGCATCCTGAAGTTAGAAATTTAATCGGTCGGAATGCTTTTAGTGCTGTGATAACAATTTTTGTTGTAGCTCTGCAAATTGTGATTGCATACTTTTTAAGCGATCAGTCATGGTGGTTAACAATTATTGCTGCATTTTTCATCGGCGCATTTGCAGACCACACATTGTTTGTACTCATTCACGAAGCATCTCACAATTTAATATTCAAAAACAGAACACTTAATACTGTATTTGGAATTATATCCGATCTTCCCAAAGTTGTTCCAAGTTATGTTTCATTTAAATCCTATCATTTGAAACATCATTCATTTCAGGGCGATTATTATTTGGATGCAGATCTCGCAAGCAAGTGGGAAGCGAAACTCATTGGTAGTACTTTTATCGGTAAGGCCTTGTGGGAACTTTTCTTTCCTTTCTTTCAAGCATTTAGAACTATGCGGTTAAAAGAAATTGAATTTATGAATGTATGGGTTATTGTAAACTGGGTTGTAGTTTTTGTTGCTGATGCATTAATCATTTACTACTTTGGATGGATTGCATTTCTCTATCTTGTATTCTCACTCGTTTTTTCAATCGGGCTTCATCCGCTTGGCGCAAGATGGATACAGGAACATTTTCTAGTTGCGCCACCGCAGGAAACCTACAGCTATTATGGTCCTTTAAATATTCCATCTCTAAATGTAGGATATCACAACGAACATCATGATTTTCCTTCTATTCCTTGGAACAAACTTCCGCTACTAAAAAAAACAGCTCCAGAGTTTTATGATACACTTGTGTACCACAAATCGTGGTTTAAACTCTGGCTAAAATTTTTATTCGACCCTGATCTTTCACTCTATTCAAGAATGGTTAGAACAAATAGAGAAACTTCATAAAATAAAATTGTTACTTCAGATTTCTTTTCGAATAAAGTGAGAAATCTTTAAAGATCAAACAAACAAAAACTTAATCTGCTTAATAGTTGCTAAACCCATCTATTTTTACTTCTCGAAAATAGGAAATCAATAAACTCTCATCTTCTTAAATCTGAAAAATAAAAATAATTTTATAGCTTAAATTCCTTTTAACACAATAAGTTATGATGGCATATATGTTGCGAAAATTAAACAAAAATTAAAACCCAACCTCAATCCAAGAGGATACATTATGATAAAAGGATATGTTAAAATTGATGCCAAAATTTGTAAAGGCTGCGAGCTTTGTATTATTTCCTGTCCACAAGATGGACTGGGTCTATCATCACAGTTTAATGATAAAGGTTATAGGTATGTTGAATTAATTGAGGATAATTGTACTGGTTGTGTTAACTGTGCGTTAGTTTGTCCCGAAGCAGCTATTACTGTTTTCCGTCAACCAAAGCCTGCAAAAAAGTCTGTTGTGAAAAAATAATTTTTGGTGTATAAAACCAGTTTGAAAAAGGTTTAAAAAAATGAAAGAAGAAAAAAACAAAAACGGCGAAGCAAGATTAATGAAAGGCAACGAAGCGCTTGCTGAAGCTGCTATTCGTGCAGATATAGATGCATACTTTGGATATCCGATAACACCTCAATCAGAAATTTTGGAATATTTAGAAAGAGAAATTCCAAATCGTCACGGATTAGTTATTCAGGCAGAAAGTGAAGTAGCTTCTATCAATATGATTTACGGTGCAGCTGGTGCCGGCGCAAGGGTGATGACTTCTTCTTCATCTCCCGGAATTAGTTTAATGCAGGAAGGTTTGTCGTACATTGCTTCTGCACAATTACCATGCGTCGTTGTTAATGTTGTGCGCGGGGGTCCAGGTTTGGGAACCATTCAACCTTCACAAGGGGATTATTTCCAGGCTGTAAAAGGCGGCGGGCACGGTGATTATCACTTAATAGTCTTAGCTCCTGCATCAGTTCAGGAAATGGCGGATTTTGTTTTTGATGGATTTCGACTTGCAGAAAAGTATCGCAATCCCGCTATGATATTAACAGATGGTGCACTCGGGCAAATGATGGAAAAAGTTATTCTGCCGGAAGAAGGTTCGCTTAAAAAAGTTGAAACACCTTGGGCTACGACAGGCAAACCTGCATCAAGAGATCATAATATTATTACTTCTCTTTTCATTCAACCGGAAAAGATGGAAGAAGTAAACCATGAACTGCAGGAAAAGTATAAAAAAATTCAAAGCGAAGTCAGGTTTGAAGAAATCCAGGTTGAAGACGCAAACATAGTTTTAGTTGCGTTCGGTTTGTCTTCAAGAATTTGCCAGAAGACTGTTGATCTTGCAAGAGAAAAAGGATTAAAAGTCGGCTTGTTAAGACCAATCACACTTTATCCATTTCCATTTAATAGATTAAAAGAACTTGCAGAGCAGGTAAATTTTATGATGTCTGTTGAAATGAATGCCGGGCAAATGGTCCAAGATGTTAAGCTAGCTGTTGAAGGAAAAGTACCTGTGTATTTTAAAGGAAGAATGGGTGGAATGATTCCTACGCCGGAAGATGTGCTTGAAGAAATTGAAGCTGTGATTAACAAAGAAAACGTACTTCAGGATTGAAATATAAGTTTTTAATTAGGAGATTATTATATGTCTATCGAAAGACCATCAACACACGATTTTCCTGCAGAAGCAGAGGGAATGGATCTTGTTTATTGCAGACCGGGAACATTAACTGATTTACCATTTCACTATTGTCCTGGATGCTCGCACAGCGTTGTCCATCGAGTTTTAATGGAAGTTGTGGATGAATTGGATATTCAAGATAAAACTATTGGAGTAGCACCCGTCGGGTGTTCTGTTTTTGCATATCATTATATGAATGTTGATATGCAGGAAGCTGCTCACGGGAGAGCGACTGCAGTTGCAACAGGAATTAAAAGAGTTTTACCCGATCGATATGTTTTTTCTTACCAGGGCGATGGTGATCTTGCAGCTATCGGTACTGCAGAAACCATCCATACTGTTAATAGAGGAGAGAACATTTTAATGGTGTTTATCAATAATGGTATTTACGGAATGACCGGCGGGCAGATGGCACCTACAACTTTAATCGGACAGGTTACAACAACATCTCCATACGGAAGGCAAGTTGAGTTTGCAGGTCATCCAATAAAAATTGCCGATCTGCTTGTTCAACTACCGGGCGCATATTATGTAACGCGTCAGGCGGTACACAATCCTAACGGGGTAAGAAAATTAAAGAAAGCATTAACAAAATCTTTTCAGTATCAAAAAGAAGGAAAAGGAACCTGCTTTGTTGAAGTTGTATCTAATTGTCCATCCGGTTGGAAGATGACACCTGTTGAAACTGTTAAATATCTTGAAGAACAAATGTTTCCACTGTATCCATTAGGCGATCTTAAAAAACCAGAAGGTGCAAAGTAAATTTTTTTATTGAAAGATGATAAGGAATTTAATAATGCAAAAAGAACATGAAATAATTTGTGCAGGCTTTGGAGGACAGGGAGTTCTCTCTATGGGCAGTATTATTGCATACGCCGGAATGAATGAAGGTAAAGAAGTTAGCTGGATGCCATCTTATGGACCTGAAATGCGCGGTGGAACGGCAAATTGCATTGTGATTGTTTCAGACAGCAGAATTAGCTCTCCTATCATTACAAAATTTGACACGGCAATTGTACTCAACCAACCATCGTTGGATAAATTTGAAAGTACAGTAAAACCCGGTGGTTTATTATTGTATGAACAATCAACAATAATAAATCCTCCAACAAGAAAAGACATTGATATAGTTTGCATATCTGCAATAGAGGAAGCAGATAAACTCAAAGCAAAACAAGTTGCCAATATGGTAATGGTAGGCGCGTTTTTAGAAAAGCAGCCACTTGTAAAAATTGAAACCATAGTGAACACTCTAAAAAAAGTTTTACCGGAACATCGTCATAAGTTAATCCCTGTAAACGAACAGGCTCTTAAAAGAGGCAGGGAGCTAGTTAAAGAAACAGCTCAAGTTTCAGTTTAAAATTTAATTTTAAGGGACGTCAAATGTCAGAAGCAAATACTAACTGCCAGCATGCTTGCAAAAACACATGTGCAACTTTAAATGAAGCTTTAAGAAAAGAAACTGCAATGATAAAGTATTACGAAGGCGTACTGGATGAATGCAACATTCCCGAAGTTAAAACATTTATGGATGATTTAGTTGAAGAAAAACGAAAAGTTATTCTGCGGCTAATCCAAAAATTAAATGAGATACACGTTCGTTCGCAGGCAATTGATGGAATAACATCAAGTTTTAACAATATTGATGGTTAGTTTACTGTTCATTGACATAGCTGTTACGAATAGTTATATTTGCAGCCCCATTAGAAAAGAAATTATATCGCGGGGTGGAGCAATTGGTAGCTCGTCGGGCTCATAACCCGAAGGTTGTAGGTTCAAGTCCTGCCCCCGCTACAAAGCAAAAACCTCACTTAAACGTGAGGTTTTTTAATATTTCAAAACAAATTTTCCCCAATCAGGTTTAATATCTTAGGAGTATAAATTGTTTAATCAAGCAATGGAAAACATAAGCCTTTCACCTATTGTTGCAATTAGTGAAGAGGTAAACAGAAAAGCATCAGAAACAGGGAAGGATTTCATTTTATTTCAGAGGGGGGAAATTGGATTCCAGACTCCTCAATACATTGTAGATGCAATGACTGACGCATTAAAGCAGGGACTTACGAAGTATCCTGTTTCGGGCGGACACATCAAATTAAAAAAAGCGATCATTCAAAAACTTAACGACTCCAATAATGTAAAAAATATAGAACCGGAAAACATTGTGGTTACCCACGGTGGTCAGGAAGGTTTACAGCTTGTCTTCAAACTTTTTGAAGGGAAAAAAGCTGTTGGGTTTGCACCTGTCTGGAGTTGCGTTTTGGAAAACATGGTGCCTTATTCGAGGACTAATTTAAAACAAATTCCTCTTGAAGCTGATTTTAGTGTGAATTATGATTTACTCGAAAACGAAATTAAGGACGCGGCATTTCTTTATTTAAATAGTCCTCATAATCCAACCGGAAAAATTTTTAGTAAAGAAGAAATTGAAAAAATAGTTGGAATCTGCAGTAAGTATAGTGTTTATATTTTATCTGATGAAGCTTATGAAAGAATCACATTCGACGGCAAAAAACATTTCAGCCCTATGCAGCTTGATTATGAAAACATTATTGCTGTTTATACTTTCTCAAAAACTTATGCGATGACAGGGTGGAGACTTGGTTACCTCGTTAGCAGAAATAAAAAACTTACAAACATTATTAAACTTGGGGAATATACTCAAACAGCAGGCATTCCAACATATACTCAGTTTGCAGGA
>CBDUAV010000070.1:0-16716 GCA_965365225.1 uncultured Ignavibacteria bacterium
AGATCCAAATGAAGTTTGGGTTCTAGAGATAGTGGGACCCGGGAAAGATAAAATGGGTGCAGTTTGGGTTGCACAAAGAGTTCCCGATGAGCACATTTCCATTAGTGCAAATGCAAGTAGGATAAGACAAATTGATACCGATAATCCCGATTATTTTATGTACTCGGAAAATGTTTTTGATGTTGCTAAAGAAAATGGCTGGTGGAACCCTGAAGATGGACCACTTGAATTTTGTTACGCTTACGCTGATAGAAATTCACTTTCTTGCAGAAGAAGAGAGTGGCGAGTGTTCGATTTAGTTGCACCGTCTTTAAAATTAGATCCGAACTCAGAGAATTATCCATTTTCTGTAAAACCCGATTCTCCAATTACACTTGAAAAAATGGTTCAAATATTTCAGGATTATTATGAAGATACCGATTTTAACTTTGTTAAAAATTTAACTGTAACAGATGACAGCGGCAAAACAGTTTTATCACCGCTTGCAAATCCTTTCATGCCTTATGATATGAATAAGCTATTCAAAATAAACGGCGGCTGGGGCTGGCGCGGTGAAAGAACAATTGCACGATGGTATACAATGTATGCAACGATAATACAATGCAGAAGCTGGCTGCCAAACGAAATTGGTGGATTGGTTTGGCTTGCCTGGGATAATGTAGCAACTTCTGTTTATGCACCTTTTTACTCTGGCATTACAAGAGTTCATAAGACTTCTTCAACTCCCGGAAGAGTGAACGGCTACACTAAAGAATCTGCTTGGTGGGCTTTTAACAGGTTAGGAACTCTTGCTGCACAGCGTTGGGGGGATATGCGCTATGACGTGCGTGCTGTTTGGGACCCAATGCAGGCAGAACTATTCGAAAAACAGGAACAGTTTGAAAAGGAAGCACTAGAGCTTTGGGGAACCAGTCGTGAAAAAGCTAAAGAATTTATTACAGATTACTGTAATCAATTGCAGGTAAAAATTGTTCAACGTGCATGGGATTTGGGTGATGAATTATGGACAAAATACGATGAAAAATTTTAAGTGATCCGGGATGAATATTGTAAATAAATTTATTTAAAACTTTAGAATGTAAAATGAAAAATATCTTGCGATTAGGATTATTCATTGCTGTATTTGGAGGTTTCTCACACACAAATGCACAATCTTTGGAATCAATTCTTGAATCTCACTTTAAAGTTGTGGGACAAGTAAACTTGTTATCAGTACAATCGATCATAACAAAAGGTGTTTTACGGCAAGGCGGATTGGATATTGAATTGTCAACCTATATTAAAAGACCGAATAAATACAGACTTGAAGGCAGATACGATGGTTTTACTTTTGTTGAAGTTTTTGATGGCAGTATTGGATGGACTTTTAATCAAATGCGTGGAGATACTGAGCCTTCACTGCTTGCAGATGAAGAATTAGAGCTTTTAAAATCTCAGGCAGATATCGATGGATTATTGTTTAATTACCACGATAGAGGTTTTGAGATTGAATTGCTTGAACCAGAGAGTGTTGGAAATGTTTTAACAGATGTAATCTTGCTTTCAAACTCTCGGGGATTAAAATTTATGTACAATTTGGATTCTGAAACGGGAGTAATTCTGAAAGGTAGTACGTTAGCAATTATAGCCGGTACTAGAAGAATGTATGAATCAATTTACAGGGATTACCGGTATGTAAACAAAATTCTTTTCCCCTTTTCCGTTGATGTATACATGGACGGTGAAATAATTATGGAAATTGAATACGACTCAATTGAACTCAACGAAGAAATTGAAGATTACAGATTTGCCACACCGCAATCTTTAAAGGAGAATCCCGAATCGTACTAAATTATTTGGGAGAGTAATAGTTAAAGCTTAAGATCTGCCATAGGATCTGTTGTTTGCGAATTAACCAATCCAAGATCAATTAGGTATTTGCTTAAACTTAATCCATCCAAAAGTTTAACATTGTTTTTTACTACATCATCGCATCCTTTTTGAAATTTGCCTTTTGTAATTACAAATACCCTTGAATTTTCAGAGTCAGCAGATTCCATTACAATTTCTTCGACCATCTTTTTAGTAACGTTTCCTTCTAAATAAACTCTAGCAAATAAATAAAATGATCTGTTGTTTCGTTTAGATTCGCCAGCAATATTAAAGGAACTTGAATTTGGTAAATCAAAAATATCAACATTTTTGTAGCCAATCTTAAAGAAAAATTTTGAAAGAATAGTTCTAAAAAAATTTAATGTTGACTTATTAATAAATCTAAGCACATCGGCAGGTTTAATATTATCTTGAGACTCATCACTTGCAGGCATTTTAAACATGCGCAGCCATTCATCAATTGTAACTAGTTCATCAAAAACTTTTTGCGGCATCAGTTCATATATATTCTTATCGAACAATCCTTTTGAATATAAAAGCTCTTTAATTCTTTGATCAATAGATTCAAGAAGATAGTAATTATAAATACTTGTTGATTCATTTCCACCTTCCAGATCTTCATCAAAAGAAAAAATATCTTCCAGCTCCCAGGTTGAAATTGGATTCCACCACTGATCGAATCTAATTACATAAGGAACATTAAAATCTTTAAAGTTTAGTTTAGAAATTTTTGCGTCCGTAATTAGTGCAACAATATTTTCTTTAGTTTTAAATAAGTTAATTGATTTTTGCATTTCTTCTGACGAGAGTCCGCCAGGCAAAAGTAAGTAATTAATTTTATTCTGTTCGAAAAGTTTTTCTATCTTTTTTGTTCCCAGTCTATCATACTGAGAAAGTATAACTACTTTTTTTCCATTTTCTTTTATTGTTAAAACCTGGTCCAAAAGTAGATTTGTTTTTGGGCTGATTGTATTGCCCGGAGCAAAGTTACTGACTTGTTTTAACCTGTGAAGCAGCGTAAAAATGTTTGCTTGGAACCTCAATGGATTGCCAGTTTCCAGTACCCGTCTCAAATCTTTCTGGCACTCTACGAGGCTTTCTTTAAATTCTTTTTTCTGCTCTTCATCGGGAACCATCCACTCTTCGTGCCATATAAACCTTGGTGCTTGCTCTGCAACAGATTGCTTCTTCCGGATTTTGGATGCTTCAATTTTTAAATCTTCTCTTAAGCATTCGTTTAATTCATCTTTTAATGAATCGTGAATAAAACTGGATACAGCCCATAAAATTTTTGGCTTTATAGTATTTAAGAAGGAATCACTCTTATCTTTTTTTCTGATTAGGATTTGGGACTCATCAAAAATTATACAGTCTATTTGTTTTAACTTTTTGTCTTCAAGAATTTTAAGATTAAAATCATTTATTAAGATTTCATAACTACTAAGATAAATGAGCGATGAGCTATTCCAGAGATCGGCACGTATATCATTCTCACCCTTAATTAATTGTACTGAAAGTTCAGGACAGTATTTATTTAACTTATCCTGCCATCCAATCTCTGTCTCACATGCACTGCTGAGTTCAACGTGTCCAAAACTACCGGTATTGCTGGCAATTATTGCAGATTTAATCACTCTGTTTCCAAACAAAAACTTTAGTGCAGCAATAACTTCTCTTTTTTTATCGAGTCCAAACTCATCCTGCAATAAAGCAAAATCATTTTCAACTAAAAATTTAGCACCTGCTTCTTCATAAGGTAAAAGTCTGATGTGTAAATCTTTCCTGTTGTCCCAATCAACTTTTTGAACATTTTTGAGTATTAACCTCAAGACTTCTTTTACAGCTTTAGGTTCAGAGTAACCTTTTACCTTTTTCTGCTCTTCAATTAAGAGTTCATCCTCCGCATCATAATATTTAATGAAATTGCCCTGGGGAAATTGAAATTGTGTAGTCCAGTAAGAAATATTTTGGAATGAGATGCTTGCTGTTGTAAAAATTTCAGGTTGCTTTAATTCCTCAATGCCAAATTTTGAAAGATTTGATTTAAAGCTACGGATTGAAGGAATTTTAACCTTCATTATTTTCTTGGGTTTTTTAATATCTTCAGTAGGAATCTTTTTTACTTTGACTTTACCCAACGAATTTAAGTCTACTTCACTTATTTCAATTTTATGTGTTTCTTTTTTGAATTCATTAAAGTTCAGCAGTTCAACATTAAATACCTCCGGAACCATTTCACTTAAATAATCGAATGTTTCAGGCAAATCTATTTTACTTTTGTATTCAACAGGTTCCCAAAGATTGAATTTAACTCTGATATCTTTTGATGTAGCTACAGGAATTAAAAAAGGAAAGTTCTTTGCTGAGTACAACGGACGTGGTTCAATTTCTGCAATATCAATTCCCCTGCTGTTAACAGTGTGCATCATAAAAAACACAGCATTACTTCTTATCTTAGAAAAGAAATAAGCTTGCGGTTCCGGTAGTACTTCAATTGAATTTAAATTAAATTGTAGCTGAGATATAACGGGTTTATCTAAATCATAGGTAATATTAAATTCTTTGCCCAAACGGGAAGTAATATTACCTAATTCGATTTTTTCTGAAGTGGGGGATTTTAACCAACTTCCAAAATTAAAATCTTCAACTTCCTCTATATTCGAGATAGAGGAAGCAAGTTTTCTTCTTACCGATCGAAGCATTTAGCTTATTCGATTGATTTTTGCTGATGAACTTGTTCGCAAGCTAATTTTAGTCTTTCGAACGGTTCAAGCAGGTTGCGGTGTTCGGCTAATTTATTTAAGACTTCTTTAATTGGAGTGATTTCGGGTTCAAACTTTTTAGATGTTTCAACCATTGTTTTGCCCGATCCATTTCCGGAAAAACTTAATGGCTCAGATTTAGAACTAACTCTCGATTTTCCATCACCTTCATCGAAAACTCTCACAACGCGCACGCCCTGTTTATTATTTGCACCCAGGAAAAAAGGATCTTTTACTAAAATCAAATCTACCTGTTCGTTAATTGCATTTAACAACGGGACAGAAATTAGCTCAACTAAAATATGCTCGAGTAATACATCGCCGTATAAAGTTTTTTGAAAGCTGGTAGGTTTTATAGGTGCAGTTACTCTGAACTCAAGCGGTTTTGTGTCGGAATCAGTAACTAAAATTGCTCCCATTATTCCACCATTATCTTCCAGATTAAAGGTCTCCAGAAATGCAAGTTTTGCAATTTCCATATTTTTCTCCATCTATTTGATTTTTTATTTACTCAACCGGCTATATTTCAGCATAATCAGTGCCATAATACTTTCTATTTGCGAACATTTTCTAAGAATTTTTTACTTGTCTATTACTTCATTAAAGCAGCAAAATTGGCCGAGATCATTAATATATGAAATGATTTTTTTTAAATTATTAAAAGATTTTTACCCTAGCCTTAATTGAATAAATTTTCAGAATTAAGAGAGTTCCTTTTCAATACACTTGATTACGGCAATTTTTACTCTTTCAAAGGATATTAGCAAGTTTCCATTTATTTCATTTTTTGGTAAAAATTACCGGGGTTTTCTCTTTTTAAGAGAGCTTGTTGTTCCTAGTTATTTTCTAATTAGAACGATAAAATCTGCGTTTGAATAGGTCTATTTGTGTGCTTCGGTTGGTAAAGTTAATATGATAGATGTTCCCTCATCTTCTGAACTAATTATTTCCATTTTGCCATCGTGGATTTCTATAAACTTTTCAATTAGTAACAATCCCAAACCTAAACCGGATTCTTTTGCAGTACCTAAGGTTGAATACATAATTCCGGATTTTATTTTAAGTAAATTTTCTTCCGAGATACCAACACCTTCATCAGTAATGCTTAATTGAATATGTGATTTTTTTTGCTCACTGTCATATTTTTTTTCTGCGTGTACTTTGATAATGTTTCCGGTGTTGGAGTATTTAATTGCATTTAGCATCAAATTATCTAAAAGTATGTAAAGCATTTCTTCATCTGCATAAACAAAATATTCATCATTAATTTCAAATTTAATTAGAAGATCTTTTTTCTTTATTCGCAGCTTTAATGTATCCGCAAGATGTTTTACAGTTTCGTAAAGGTTAATTTGCTTGGGATCAAAATCAAATTTATTTAATTGAAGACGTGAATAATGTAAAAGATTGTTTGTCATTCCAAATAGAGTTTTTGCAGAATCATTAATCACTTTCAAGTATTCTTTTATATCACGTTGTGTCAAAGAATCAAATTCGGTCGTTAGAATTTCTGCAAAACCCAGAAGTGAATTGAATGGAGAGCGCAGATCGTGAGAAATTAATGAAAACAATTGATCTTTAGAGAGATTTAATTCCTTTAATTTTTTAATCATCTTCTCTCGTTCTTCCTCAACCATTTTCCTCTCAATGGCCCTTGAAATAGGGTATGAAATAACATCTAGAATCCTTTTTTCACGCTTTCCATAGCTTGCTGGATCATTGTAATCCTGCACAACCATAACACCTATAGTTTTATCCTCTATCTTTAAAGGGACTCCAAGCCAGATGGGTGATTGTGGACCGACAAGTTCAATTTCACCTTTTTGTCTTAACTCTTTATCTTTATCTGCATCTACTAAAGCAGATTTGCCAATTCTTAAAACATACTCCGTTAGGCCTTTTCCCATTTTCTTTTCCGTGGCATCGGTATCAATTTCATCTACAAAATAGGGAAATGTTAAAATGTCTGAATCCATTTTATGATACGCAATATAGAAGTTATCGGCTTTCATTAATTTTTTAATGCAGCTGTGAATAAATTTAAATAATTCTTGAAGATTTTTTTCTGAATTTGATGCTTCGAGAATCTCGGAGATAATTTGTCGAATTTTTTCATCGCGCATACTCGCAGTAACATCTTTTAGAGTTCCAAATTTTAAAGTGTTTTTACCGTTAGGTCCATTTAAAGTTATCGAATTATCTTCAATCCATTTTAAATCCCCATCTTTCGTTTCAATTAAATTTGTTACCGTTATTTCTTCAATCATGCGACCATTCTTATTTTCATTAGCAGAGTAAACAAACTTTTTCTCAGTCAGTTGATTTCGTATTAAATTTTCAAGTCCAACTGAATTTATCTCTTCAAGCGAATAACCAATTAAATCTTTTATTGTAGGGCTAATAAATTGAAATTTGTCTTTTTCACAGTTGTATCTGTAAAAAAGTTGCCCGAACTGATTTGATTTTACCCCGGACGGTTTTTCGAAAAGAATATTTTTTGTAGTGGAAATGTTTTTCTTATTCATCTGAACAAACAATTACCAATTTTATACAATAATCTATTAAAATTTGCAACTTTTATGCCGATAATAAGAGGAAATATGAAGTAATAATAAACTGGTAAACTAAAATCAATTGGATCAGGTTCTTGACAATTTTCTAAACAAGTGCTATTTTTATGTAGATTAAATCTAAATAAAAGGGAAAGTCGCATACAAATATGAAAACAGCAGCAGAGTTAAACTATGGGGAAAGAGGAACAATTGCAGAAATTGATTGTGCTCACCCATCCAGCCGAAGAATTCTTGAATTTGGATTTACACCCGGACAGGTAATTGAATTAATTAGCAGAGCAACTTTTAACGACCCCATTGCAATATTAATACGAGGTTCACTTATTGCAATCAGAAAAAGTGAAGCTGATTGCATAAAATTGAAATGACATCTGCCCTTGAAACTCCTGTAATCACACTCATCGGACCACCCAACTCAGGTAAAACTACAATCTTTAATATTCTTAGCGGTAAAAATTATAAAACAGTTAATTATCCAGGTTCAACAGTTGAATATTATACGAGTAGAATTTTAGCAAAGTACAATATTCATGCAGAATTATTAGATTCGCCCGGTTTAATAAGTTTAATCCCTGAATCTTTAGATGAAAAAATAACAATTGACTCACTTTACCATCATCCTACACTTGGCACACCGCATTTACTTATCGCTACAGTTGATGCAAGCCAGCTTTCGCGACATCTTTTACTACCAGTACAATTACTAAAATCGGGCTTTAATGTAATAATCGCTTTAACTATGAATGACATTCTGCAAAAAAGAAAAGTCACTATCTCCATAGAAAAATTAAGTAAAGAACTAGGCTGCTCTGTTATTCAGATCAATGGAAGAACTAAAGAAGGAATGGGCAAACTCATCAGCACAATGAACAGCAGCTTAGAAAGTATCAGAAACAATGGAAAGCAAAAACCGGTTCCTTATGAACAGGTTGTTCCCAATAACAGCTTAGTTGATACATTCTTAGAAATTGAAAGGATAACTAATAAGGTATTAGAATTTAAAGTAGATAATCACAATATTAATTTAAAAAATGCGAACAACCAGCTAAAAGTTCATCCAAGTATTTTACAAAATAATGGATTTACTACAGATGAAATAACTTTAAAATTAGATCGTGTGCTGCTTCATAAATACTGGGGGTTTTTAATTTTTATTCTTGTAATGGGTTTAACCTTTACAAGTATTTTTTGGCTTGCCCAGCCATTGATGGATTTGGTTGATGAGTTGTTTTCAGGTTTAAATAATATTGTTTTAACAAACTTCCAAATCGGGTGGTTTTCAAATCTTGTTGCGGAAGGAATTATTTCCGGAGTTGGCTCTGTTTTAGTGTTCGTTCCGCAAATAATTATTCTATTTGTGATACTTGGAGTTTTAGAAGACTCCGGCTATCTCGCCCGCGGAGCAATGCTAATTGATAAACCGCTTTCAAAAATTGGTTTGAATGGAAGGTCCTTTGTTCCGATGCTTTCGGGTTTTGCATGTGCTATTCCGGCTATGTTAGCTGCCAGGACAATTCCAAATAGGAAGGAAAGATTGCTTACGATTTTTATAATTCCATTAATGAGCTGCAGTGCTCGCCTTCCAGTGTTCGCCCTGCTGATTGCTTATTTAGTTCCCAGGGATAAATTATGGTTGGGAGGATTTTTACTTGCAGGCATTTACCTTTTTGGAATTACCATCTCGATTGTTATAGCAGCCTTGTTAAATAAATTCAGGCAAAAACTTTTTAAAGTAGAAGATTCATCAACCTTTATTTTAGAATTACCAACTTACCGTTTGCCAAAATTATCATCTGTACTTAGCCATACTTATAACAGCTCGAAGGAATACTTATTAAGAGCAGGCCCGGTAATTTTAATCTTTTCAATATTACTCTGGTTCCTGGTTTATTTCCCAGACACTAATCCGAAGATTGAAACTGACGGCTTAACAAAAACTCAAATTTCCCAGGTTGAAAAATTTGAAAGACTCGAACACTCATATGCAGCGAGTATCGGTAAATTCATTCAGCCTGTCATGAGCCCGTTAGGAATGGATTGGAGAATCGGAGTTTCATTAATTTCTGCATTTGCAGCACGCGAGGTTTTTGTATCGTCACTTGCTTTAACATTTAAAGTAACAGCAGAAGAAGAGGCTAGTCAAAAAACATTATTAAACTCTTTGCGCAGTGCAACTATTGGAAACACAGGACAAAAATTATTTACCACAGCTACAACTTTGGGACTAATTGTATTTTTCATTTTTGCCTTGCAGTGTATTTCAACCATTGCGGTTTCGCGTAAAGAAACGGGTGGGTGGAAAATTCCAGCTGTACAGGTTTTTGTTTTTACATCTCTGGCTTACTTTATGGCGTTATTTACTGTTAACGGATTAAGGCTCATAGGAATTGAATAATGCAATCAATTGAAAAATGAGGTAAGAAATATTATTGTTATTACCTTTTATCAGATATATTTTCGAAATTAATAATCAGGTTAAATTAACAATTGGAAAATAAACAAGCCTCTGAAATATTCAGAAATTTTCTAAAGGCTGAAAAAAATAGGATTACTCCAGAAAGATTTGAAGTTCTTGATGCTGCGATAGATTATGATGGACATTTCGGGGCAGATGATCTTTATATCCAGATGAAAAATTCTAAGTCGAGAGTTTCAAGAGCAACTGTTTATAAAACGCTTGAACTGCTTGCACAATGCGAGCTTATTTCAAAGAGGCACTTTGGCGATAATGTAACACGTTATGAAAGCATCTTTAAAAAGCAGGTGCATGATCATCTTATTTGTGTTGATTGTGGTAGAATAGTTGAATTTTCTGATCCGGAGATAAAAAAGCTGCCTAAAGTAATAAGCGATAAGCTTGGATTTAATTTTGAAAGTTATTCTTTTAATATTTTTGCACGGTGCAAAGACCCAAAAAAATGTAAATTTTACAGAGAAAAATAAATCTGAATTCTATTTTCATCTTAAAAACTAATGAAAAAATTAAATTATCCTTTAAACTGGAAGAAAAAAAATTTTTCAATTAAGATCTTTTGCTCAATACCCAATATTGCTACAGGCATTTTGTTAAAAGCAGACAACACTCATATTGTAATTGATCCTGGTGACGGAATATTAAGAGATTTGAACAAAGAAATCGGGGTAAAAAACTTACTTGCCATCTCGGAAGTTTTTATTACACACGGGCATCACGATCACGTCGGAGGTGTTTGGTCTTTGCTTACTTATCTGCGAGTTATGCATAAAAAAACTCCATTAACAATTCATTATCCAGATGGCTGTGTTGAGATTGAAAGCATTTTTAATGCTTTTGAAAAAGTATATTCACATTCCATCACTTATAAAATAACACTTAAGGCAATTAAAAAAACAAATCGTTTTGTAACAAAAAAAGTTACAGTAAAACCTTTTCCTGTAGTTCATAAAGAAAATATTTCCAATGGCGGGACCAGACAAGTGCCAGCATTCGGGTATAATTTTTCATTCAACGGAATGACCATCTGCTACGGAGGTGACACTGCTTATTGTGAAGAATTAGTTAAGCACGCTAAGAATACTGATCTGGCAATACTGGAAGCCGGACACGACGAGGAAACACCTGATGAAATGCACATGACAATGAAAGAAGCGGTATCAATTGGTAAATCTGCAAAAAAATATTTTTTAGTCCACGTCCCGGAATAAAATCAGAAAGTAAAATGAAACAAACCATTATTCTACTTAAAAGTTTATTAATTTCAATAGTTGTTTTCAGCACATTGTTTTCACAAAATGAAGATTATAAATTTGAAGGTGAAAAACACTTAAGCAACATTAAAATGCTCACCAAAGATGGAGAAAATGCTGAGGCATATCTTTCTTTCGACGAACAAAAATTAGTCTTTCAAGCAACTTTTGGTGATTTGCAATGCGATCAGATTTTTACGATGAACATTGATGGGACAAAAATACAGCTTGTGTCAACCGGCAGAGGAAGAACAACATGCGCTTACTTTTTACCAGGTGATGAAAAAATTGTTTATGCTTCAACACACTTGGAAATGGATGATTGTCCTACTCCCCCTGACCGTTCGAAAGGTTATGTTTGGAAACTCTATGATTCGTTCGATATTTTTTCTGCAAATAGTGATGGGACAGATTTGAAGCGCTTAACATTTTCTGATGGATATGATGCCGAAGCAACTGTTTCGCCCATTGGTGATAAAATTGTTTTTACTTCAACACGAGATGGCGATCCTGAAATTTATGTTATGGACATTGATGGCTCCAATCAGAAAAGATTAACTTTTGAAATGGGTTACGATGGTGGCGCGTTCTTTTCTTTAGATGGGACTAAAATTGTATTCCGATCCAGTAGACCACAAACTGAAGAAGAACTTGCTGACTACGAGGACCTTGCAAAAAACGGAATGTTTCGTCCATCTATTTTAGAAATTTACGTTATGAATTCCGATGGGACAGACATCAAAAAAATTACAAATTTCGGTAAAGCAAGTTTTGCGCCTTTTTTTCATCCTGATGGAAAACGAATTATTTTTTCATCAAATGTACACAGTGAAAAAGGAAGAAACTTTGATTTATACATAATTAACGTTGATGGAACAGGCTTGGAGCAGATTACTTTTAATGAAACTTTCGATGGTTTTCCTATGTTTACTCGCGATGGTAAGCAAATCGTTTTTTGTTCGAATAGATTTAATAAAAAGCAAGGTGATACAAACGTTTTCATAGCCGATTGGATTGATTAATATTTTTCTCTCATAAATTTTCCCGGAGGGGTTGATGCAAATGTTAAATTCGATACTCATTTTAATAATTTTTGTTCTGTTTAGTTTTATTACTTACTGCCAGCAGATGGATAATCCCGAAATTACTTCGGAAGAAATTCAACTGCACATAAATTACCTAGCTTCTGACGGACTAAAAGGAAGAGACAGCGGTACTAAAGAAATTTTTGAAGCTGCCAATTACATCGGTGAAGAATTCAAAAGCTATGGTTTGGAACCATTATTTAATGATACATACTTTCAAGAATTTTCATTCATTAAATCGATAGAATTAACTGACAATAATAAACTTGATCTCAAAGTTGGAAGTGATAATCTATATCCAACCTTGAGAGAGGATTTTATAACGGTGCCTTTTTCAGGCAATGGGAAAGTTGATTGTAATTTAGTCTTTTCCGGATTTGGAATTTCCGCACCCGATTTGGGATACGATGATTATGAAGAAATTGATGTTACCGGTAAAATTGTAGTTGTAATGCGCAATACTCCTGAACCAGATATTCCGCATTCCGAGTTTGATGCATATTCTCCTTTAAGAAAAAAAGCTTCCGTTGCAAGAGATAAAGGAGCTTTAGGAATTATTTTTGTTAATCCGTACGATGAACATAAAGTAGAAGATGATTTAATTGAATTTGAATATGACAGAGGGGGAGCAATTACTGACTTTCCTGTTGTAAATGTTAAAAGAGATTTGATCGAACAGCTTTTTAACTCTGATAAAATTAATTTTGAAGAATACTACCATAAAATTATTAAAACAAAAAAACCGATTTCGTTTGAATTTAAAAACTCAACTGCTTCCATCACAACAGAAATAAATGAAATCGAGAGCATTAGCTGGAATGTTGGAGGTTATTTAAAAGGAAACGACCCTGAGCTGAAAGATGAATACATAATTATCGGTGCACACTTTGATCATCTTGGAATGGGTGGTGACGGATCTCTCTACCGAGGTGATGAACCTAAAATTCATAACGGAGCAGATGATAATGCTTCCGGCACAACAGGTGTTTTAGAACTTGCTGAAAGATTTTCTTCCGAAAAGGATAATATAAAAAGAAGTGTTGTCTTTCTTGCTGTTTCGGGTGAAGAACTAGGTTTGCTTGGCTCGAACTATTTTGTCAATAATATGCCCTTTCCCACTGAAGATGCTGTAACAATGATAAACATGGATATGATTGGAAGATTGAAAGACAGCTCGCTAATAGTCTACGGTACAGGTACATCATCAAACTGGAAGAACATTCTAAACAAACACAATAATTATAGATTTAATTTGACTTTCAATGATGAAGGATACGGACCAAGTGATCATTCCTCATTTTACGGAAAAAAAATTCCCGTTTTGTTTTTCTTTACCGGAACTCACGAAGATTATCATAGACCATCGGATGATTCGGAAAAAATTAATTCAGAAGGCGAAGAAGTAATTCTAAATTATATTTTTGATGTTGCAATAGATATTGATCAAAATCCAGAACGACCGGATTATTTATTGGTTGAAAGGCAAGAATCAGGAAAAATGTTCGTTCGAAAAGTCTATGTGGGAACAATTCCGGATTTTGCCGGCAATGTAGATGGATATAAAATAAGCGGAGTTTCAGAGGGTGGTCCTGCACAGATAGCAGGCTTGCAGGGTGGTGATATCATAATAGAATTTGGCGGAAGGAAAATTTCCAACATTTACGATTTCACTTATGCTCTTGCAGACTTTGTACCCGGAGATATTGTTGATGTAATTGTTAAACGTGGTGAAGAAGAAATCACTTTTACAGTTGAGTTAGCTTCGAAATAATTATTAAATGTAACTGGATGTTAAAGACAAATTAGAGATAGTAAAAGTTAAAATACAAAAGATTAAAGGCGAACTGATCATTCGCCTTTTTTATTTTAATCTTTTATTTTGAAGAGCAGAATATTAAAAAAAATAAAGCGATGAAGAAGAAGCGGACTAAGAAAACGAAAATCAGCAATTACGTAATGGTTGTTCTACTGATTTTAATTATTTACTATCTTTTTACCAAGATGACATCAATTGAAATTAGTGCCGAGGAATTAGCGAGACATTACAGCACAAATGTTCAAGCTGCGGATGATAAATTTTTAAATAAAGAAATTGTTATGACTGGAAAAGTTAAAGCTTATTTTGAGTTTGAATATGACAACGATCTAATGGAGCTAATTTCAGAAAATGCTGTGATTAGTGTTTTCTGCATAATGCTTTCAGACGAGCAAATTAATAAAGCAAAAAATCTGACTCAGGGAACTGATATAAAAATAAAAGGCAAATGCCTCGGCCTGGCAGAAAATAAATTTCCGAATAGTGTTTACATACATGTAATCAAAATAAAATAATGTGGCTCCAGAAGGAAATATCGCTCAAACCCAAAATGCGGGGCTTTCATTTAATTACAGATGAAATAGTCCCGCAGATACCGGAGCTGAAAGAAGTAAGAAAAGGTTTGGTAAATATTTTTATAAAACATACTTCTGCATCATTAACATTAAACGAAAACTACGATTCAGATGTTCGGTCCGATATGGAAAAATATTTTAATAGAGCCATAAAAGAAAATGAAACTTACTATGAACATACTTCCGAAGGTGCAGATGATATGCCTGCACATATTAAATCAACAATAATTGGTGCATCACTTACAATTCCAATTACAAGTGGTAAATTAAATTTGGGAACCTGGCAGGGAATATATTTATGCGAGCATCGCAACAGTGCAGGAAGCCGTAAAATTGTGATTACGATATTCGGAGAAGTAATTAATTGAAGAAAAAAATACTCTTCGTTTGTATGGGAAATATTTGTCGCTCACCTGCAGCAGAAGGTGTTGCAAAATCAATTTTAATAGAGAAGGACTTAAACAAATTTATTCAAGTTGACTCTGCAGGAACAATAGATTATCACGAAGGTGAACCGTCTGATCCAAGAATGATTGTTCACGCAGCTAAACGAGGCTACAATTTAAACAGTCTTGCACGCCAGTTTAATCCGGAAAGAGATTTTGAGAAATTCGATTACATTGTAACAATGGATGATGAAAATTTTAATAGTATTATTTTGCTAGATAAGGAGAATAAATACAAGAATAAAATTTTTAAGATGACCAGCTTTGGAAATGATGAAAGTGTTACTGAGGTGCCCGATCCTTATTATAACGGAAAAAGTGGATTTGAATTGGTTTTGGACATTTTGGAAGATTCAGTTAACGGATTAATAGTTAAAATTGAAGATGATATCAAACGAGAAGATAAAATTAACAGTTGAAGAAAAGCTGAATAAAAGGATCAAAAGTTTCACTTTGCTTTCGGGAGGATGCATAAGCAATGCATTCAGAATTATTTGTACGGACGGATCAAAATACTTTCTTAAATTTAATTCATCAACTTCAAAAGATATGTTTGCTAAAGAAGCAAATGGATTGAATGAACTAGCAAAAGCCAAAGCTGTCAGATCTCCGATAGTACTGAGCTTTAGTGAAGATTTTATTTTACTGGAATTTATTTCATCAGGCAATAAAAAAAAGAATTTCTTTGAGGAATTTGGTAGAAGTTTTGCAGAACTCCACAAATTTACTTCTGAATCATTTGGTTTTTTTGAAGACAATTATATAGGCTCTAATCCACAGATAAATATTCCTAGAGAAAATGAAAAACAAAATTGGATAAATTTTTACTTCAACAAAAGAATTTTATATCAACTTGAGCTCGCAGAAAAATTAGGTAACTCAACTTTGGAATTACGTAATTTAGTTTCAAAGCTTGAAGAAAAAATTGAAGAAATTATCTTTAACAACAATGAAAAGCCGTCATTACTGCACGGAGATCTTTGGAGCGGCAACTACATGGTTGATGAAAATGGTTCTGCTGTTTTAATTGATCCTGCTGTTTACTACGGAAATCGTGAAGCAGATTTGGGAATGACCAAACTTTTCGGAGGTTTTGGTTCAGAATTCTATAAATCGTACAATGAAGCATATCCCCTACCAGAAGGCTATGATTACCGCGAAAAAATTTATATGCTCTATCACGTTTTAAATCACCTAAATCTTTTTGGCGGCGGTTATTATTCTCAGGCGATAAGTTTAATAAAGTTTTATATTTCTTAATTAACTTTAAATTTCATTCTAGATGCTAAATATATCGGTTATTATAATTACAAAAGACGAAGAAAAAAACATTGCTGAATGCATAAACAGTGTTAAGTGGGCTGATGAGATAATAGTCGTTGATGCCGAAAGTTCCGATGAGACAGTTAAAATTGCTAAAAAATTTACCGATAAAGTCATTGTTAAAAAGTGGGAAGGATATGCTCTACAAAAAAAATATGCATTAAGTCTCGCAAAAAACGAATGGATATTAAGCTTAGATGCTGATGAAAGAGTTACTGAAGAATTAAAGAATGAAATTGAAAATTTGGATGTTATGGATGTTAATGGCTTTAAAATCAGAAGAAGAAATTTTTTGTTTAACAAAGAAATAGAAAGTTGCGGCTGGGGTAATGATTACCAATTAAGATTGTTTAAAAAAGAAAAAGCCTCTCTAACCGATCGTTTAGTACACGAAATGTTTATAGTTGATGGTAAAGTTAAGAGAATTAAGCAACCCATGCTTCACTTTACTTTTTCATCGTTAGCAAATTACATATCCAAAATTAATCATTACACAAGTCTGCGGGCAAAAGAATTATTTGAACAAAAAACCAAAGTA
>CBDUAV010000071.1:0-16183 GCA_965365225.1 uncultured Ignavibacteria bacterium
TTAATTTTATCTCCTTTGATTAAAACTTACTAAAACTTTCGCTTTAATTATATCTTTGAACTTTACTTTTATTTCTGTTTTGTCCAAAAATGTTAACACATCTTCTTCAATACTAATTAGCTTGCCTTTCAATTTTCTTACTTCATTAGAAGTTTTATATTGAATTTCAAAATTCCGGGTGATGTGTTTCGGAAACTGCTTGATGTAAATTAACGGTCTGTCTACACCCGGAGAAGAAACATCAAGTCTGTATGATTTATGAATATTCTCTTCATCAATAATTTTCTTTATTTCACTACTGACTTTTGCACATTCGTTGGCACTAACATTTTTTTCACCATCAACAAAAACCTCGATTACAGGGTTTTGTTCTGTTCCGCGATGAATAACCTCAACTAAAAAAAGATTATTATTCTTTGCGGAATCTGATGCTATTTGGTTTATTTTATTATTTACAGAATTCATACAAACAAAAATCGCCCTAAAAGGGCGAAAAAGAACGAAAGTAAAGATAAGGCTAAATTAGTGAATTAGCAAAGCAGTATTAGCAGCACAATTAATGCCGTTTAGCTCTTATTTATAACGTCTTTTGAGTTATCAGCAATATCAGATTTTAAATCAGGTTCAGTCTTTTTAATTTTTCTATCATACATTCCCGAAGAAATTAAGCCAATTACCAGGCCTAAAATAAATACAACCACTATCATTACAATTAGAGGTGTATTTATTGCCCAGAAGAAAAATTTTAATTCTGTGGAAATAGTATTCTGTGCAGCAAGAATAGCAAACAGCAGAAAGAGTAAGGCGATGAAAATTATTTTTATTCTCATAAAGTATTCCTTTAGTCAAAATTCAATCTGAAATATAAGAATACTAGCGATAAAAAAGGCGATCCTTAGTGAATCGCCTTAGTTTAAAAAATGCTAAAATGAAATTATTTCAGGAGTAACATTTTTTTGCTTTCTACAAAAGTTCCGTTCTGTCCGGAAGCTTTAATTGTATAAATATATGTTCCGGAAGGTAAGTTAATTGCATTGAAGTTAACTGTGTGATAGCCCGCATCAAATGTGCTATTTACAACTGATGCAACCATTTCTCCTATTACAGAATAAACAGAAATGTTAACTTCGCTGATTTCGGGAACTGAAAATTCAATTGCTGTGCTTGGGTTAAATGGATTCGGATAGTTTTGTGTAAGAACAAATTCATCCGGGGCATAAACTTCAATTTCAACTGAGTTTGTGTATTCAAAAGTACCATCGAGATCAATCTGTCTCAACCGATAGCTGTACATTCCCATATTAAGTTTTTCATCTGTATATGAGTAGTTTTTAATATCAGTTGTGGTTCCAAAACCAGGCACAAAACCAACTTCTATCCATCTTTCATCTTTTGGAGATTTTCTTTCAATTGAAAATCCAGAGTTATTAGTTTCAGTTGCTGTAGTCCAGTTTAATGTAACTGAATTAGAATTAGCAGAAGCTGTAAAAGAAGAAAGTTCAACCGGAATCATTGCTAATGCCAGCAAGTATGCTTCATAAGCATCAATTCTACCGGCACCATACCTGTTATCCTTTCCAGCAGCTCCTTTCTCAACAGCAGTTGTCTGAATAATCATACTCACTTCTGCTGGAGTTAAATTTGGATTGGCACCTAAAATTAATGCAACAGTACCGCAAACATGCGGAGTTGCACCGGATGTTCCACTGAAACTTGAATAACCACCGCCGTTTGTGCACGAAACAGTTCCGTTACCTGGAGCGGAGACATCAGGCTTTAACAATCCCATAGAACCCGGTTGTGTTTCATAGGGGTAATCCTGATAATTCAGCGGTACTGAATATGGATAACTTGGATGATTTATCTGGTAGTCTTCCCAAGTCCAAGGACCATATGGTGAACTGCTGACAATTATATCAGTGCTTGCATGTACATTTCCAACTCCAATTACAGAGCTTACCCCCCCCACTAATGTTTGATCCGGATGAATCCATGATGGCGGTGTGTTTCCGGGTGCTGATATGTTAAACGGAACTCCTACAGAATTACCATCATTACTTGTTGAATTACTATGTACTACACCGGCAGCCAATTCAAAATCATTCATTTGCCTGTGCATCGGGTAATTTGGTTGCGGATTGAAATACCATTTGTAACTATGTGAGCTGGTTATTACATCAACTCCGGCAGCAACTGAATATTGAATAGCCAGCCACGAATCGGCTTCACCTCCGAGCTGACAATTAATTATTTTGGCTTTAGGTGCAACACCTGTTTGCGTACCACCAGTTCCATCACCGCACACAATTCCCGCAGTATGTGTGCCGTGTGTTGAAGATGAATTTGGATCATTATTATTACTTGCAAAATCCCAACCTATAAAATCATCTACATAAGTATTACCATCATCGTCTACCCCGTTTACATCACCGGGATCAAAAACCCATGCTGAGCCATTCCATTCAACGGTATGTCCATCATTATCAAAATCTTCGCCTAAATTATTCCAAAGATTATTAACTAAATCAGGATGATCCCAATCACAGCCCGAATCGTGATTAGCTGTTAGAACACCTTTACCACTATCTCCGGCAGCCCAAACTGCTGGAGCATTAATTAAAACTAAACCCTGTTGCGGTGCAGGATTATCGGGATTAGAAGGGTAGTAAGTAGGATTTGTTTCAGTGGGATCTGTAACTAAACTCTCATCTATTACAGGGTCATATCTAATCTCAGCTATTTCATCAAAATTTTCTGCTAAGCTATATATTACCTGCGGCACTGCAGAAAATACAACAGTATTTGCAGCCCAGAGAATATCTATTTGCGTTACAAAGCCTTCATTTGCAGCTTGTTCTAAATATTGGCGAACCGCCTGCTGTTTTTCGTCAGCAAATTCTCTTAGAATTCGTACGACTTCCTGTTGTCTTGCTTTTTTATTCATAGAAAATGTTTGTTCAATCAGAAGTTCGGTAGGGTACTGCTCATTCAATGTTGCATAAACATCAATAACATCTGAGCTGGATGCATTCAAAAGAACAACCTGTAGTGCAGGATGAATTTTCTGTACATTTTCCTGTGCGGATATATCATTTGAGGTGGTGAACAGGATTACAGAAAGCATGAAAAAAGTAAAAAGGTGCTTCATAATTTTCCTCTTTTTTTGATAAGAAATTGATATGGAAAAAATATTAAAGTTAATCTGCAGATTTTTTGCGGCAATTGCAACCGTACAAGTAAAACTTTAGATGAAAAATGTAAAAAGATTTGAGAAATCTCAAAATAATAAAATTGTTCCACTCATTATTTGCTGGTCGCGCTTCGAAAAATCGAGAAAATTAAAGTTCTAGTTGCTCATCAACACTTTTTTTATACTTTCAAGTGAAGAGTTAACCTTCTCCCGCTGCTTGTTACTCAAATCAAATTTTGCAATTTCTTTAAATTCAACAAGTGCTTCTTCGTACAAACTTTTTTCGTAAAGTAGGTTTGCAAAGTAAATTCTGTACGAAGGAATAGTCTTTGTATCGGGATATTTTCTATATGTTTCTTTAGCAAATATTACAGCTGACTCTGTTAGCCCGCTGTTCGCCAGCTGCATTGCACCGTTCAGTCTTTTTATCCCAAATGTCCCAGAATCTAAATCGGGGAAATCATCGCTGTCGTCATCTCCATAAACTGCAGTGCTTTCTGAAGTTCCGTTACCATTTTTCTTAGGTGCATTTATTAAATCTTCCATTGCAAGTGCAAGTAGAAGTTCATCAAGACTCATTTTTTTTATGCTACCTGTTGAAACGGCTGATTTTTCATTTAATTTGAAATTAAAATCATTACTGACTAATTGCACGGAAGAATTACTACCAGTAGCAATGACTACATCGTTATTTAGTAAAGTGCCTTCATCAACTTTAACCCAGTTTTCTTCAGTGCCCGATTGGTATTTAACTTCGCCATTTACATCTGCTGCTTTGTAAGTTTGTGCAATTAGTGTCGTGCTCATCGTCATAAATAATAATAATGTCTTCATTTTATTTCTCCTCATTAATAAATGTCAATTATTTCAACTTTTCCCGTACCAATTCCCATTTCATTTATGGCTTCGCGATTAAATTTTTCTACTCCCTTATTCCAAGCCTTGTCAAAATTCGTAAGTGACGTGGTTTCAACAGGGAGCCAAACTTCATCAAAACCTTCAAGGTTTTCTCTTAAAAAATATTTTGTATCGTTTTCAGTAATTAGTTTTGCCTGGTTCGGGGAAAGTTTTGTGTTGAATAAAAGATTCACGTGTCTGATTTGTCCATCAGGTTTATAATCAACCAAAGCTGTTTGAATTCCCACGCTTTCCAGAAACGAAGAATATGCAACACTTAAATCATCACAATCTCCGCCTTTTAACTCCATAGTCTGTTTTGGGAACTGAACGTATTCTGCAGTCGCTCTTGGATCAGATGTATAAATAAGCTGCTTAACAAAATTATCGAACAGCAATCTTGCTTTATAAAATGTTGAGAGGACAGAAGGAACGGTATCTAACATTTCTTTGTTCGAACTAAAAATTCCTTTTGAATAGCTCATTGAAAAATCAACATCTCTTTTAATAAAATATTTTAGATTGCTTACTCTGCCATCCCATGAATTAATTCCATTCACTAGAATAGCTTTCTGCAGATGATCGTCCGGTTCGTCGGCAGTAGTTGAAATATAAAAATCGGCATAGGACAAAATTGCTTTTTCAACATTAAAATTTTCAGGAATAATTATGTAGTAGGGAATCTTCGCTGTATCTCCCGGGGCTAATATCGCTGCTGGTGATTGAATATTTTCAGCATGCATACCTTCAATTTTAACAGATGGTTTAATATTAACCGGCTCGCTTGTTAAATTAATTACCAGACCGTAGGCAATTGGATTTTCGAGATAGTTGTTATAGAAAGTAGGATAGATATCCTTTATAATCTCAATATCAATAAACTTGGCTTTCTGTTCGGGGGCACCGCTTATTTTTAAAGCGAATGAAAGAATTATTTTATCGAAACTATAACGGTTATTAGTTATTTTGGAAATTCCCTCTTCTGTAAATTGCGCTAGATTTGCTGTTGTCTTTCTATTTGAAAAATATTTTACCCCACTGAGCAGCACCTCAAATAGACCTGTTCTGTAACCAAATGCAGGAACAATTCCTGCAATGAAAGGATCCTGATATTTATCGTGAAAAGCTGTTAAGCCATAAGTGAAATTGTCCGCAAAACCGGTAGCACTTAGCTGAAAAGAATTTGATGTTTCATAAATCAAATTCAAATTTAAAAAATCCATAGGTATGTAGCTTGCAGAAATCATAGCCCCCATGTCTTGTTTCATTTCAAAGCCTTTAAATTCATCCATTTGCGGCTCATCGCCAATATTTAAAAGATTAATAGAGGCGGCTCGGAACTGAAAATCATCATTTAATATAAAATCAATTCCCAAATCAGCTTTCCAAAAATTTACTTTTTCATTTATCGTCTCACGGACAAGTGCAAATGTTGTATCAAAAACGGGTATAATTATCTCCTGATTGAAATCCTGATTGAAAAAGCGAATATTTAGCCCAGCCTTAAACTGTGGATTAAATCCGTAAGAATATCCAAAACCAAAAACTTCTTTGTAGTTATAGCTTGTTTGATAAGATAAAGTAGTAGAGTCGATGATAATCACTTCTGAAAAGATAAATTCCTTTTGATAGCCGGGTGTAAAGCGTGCAGAGAGAGTATGATCGCCCATTTTTTTTGCAAGTGCGAGTAAATATAAATTGGTATTTACTGAGTTTGAAAATTCAGCACCGTAGCTTAAAGATATTCCCCAGTCTTTATGGTTAAAATAATTTGAGTTGTTGCTTTCATAGCTGTAGAGGGGAATCGTAAAATCATTAGTCAGTCCCCAATAGCCAGTAAGCCCAAACGAATTCTGAGCTGATATTTTAGAGTTCAGTGCCATTGCGGTTAAAACAATTAATAAAATATATCTCAAGGAATATCAATAACTATACTGTGAATACTTTGTGATGATACAAATAATTCATTATTTCCACTGGAATGCAGATTTTCATAACTTCTGACAAAAGTGAATACAACTTTTTCCAATTCACCAAAAGGTAGCTCACTGAAAAATCTTTTGGGAATTCTTAATCTGCCATCATCGCGTGTTCTAATTTTATAAATTGGAATTGAGTTAATCTGTCCTTGTTTTATTACACCCACAATTACTGAAATTCTTTTGAGTCCTTTTCCATTCCATTCTAAAATCGCTTCAATATTTCTATTTTGCTTTTTACCGTTAAGAATGATGTTACCATTAATTTCATGAGGAGTTGCAATATCAAAACTCATATTATTGCCCTGCCCCAAGTACGGCTTAAACTCAAAACTGATCAATGAATTGTAGCGATAAATAAATGGATCGGGAATGTTCGCAAAAAAATTGTAAAGTACATATTTTTCGCCAAGCAGTGTATCGAGAGATTCACCCATATCCCTGTATCTTATTCTATAAGGAACGGTTCTCGCTTCCAAACCATCAAATTTTAAGTCGCCGGGAGAAATTGTACGAAACGCAAGCAGTCTTCCGTTGGAATATTTTACAGGTTTGCTTTTATCAAAAAAGAAAGCCTGTGCAAGAGAAAAATGATTAGTCTTATTATCATGTGTTAATTTTATTCCACTAACGGAAATAAGATTTGTTACCCCTGTTAAATCCTGAATTATTCCTGAAGTGTCTGCGCCACCTGTTACATAGTTATCATTTAAATCTTTTGTTAGGATTTCAACTTCAAAATCATCTGTTAAATCATTAACTAATTCAGTCGGTGCAGGTTTATCACAGCTAAAAAGCAGCAAGCCGGTAAATAAAAGGACGAAGTATGTTAAAATATTTTTCATTGTAATTAAAAGTTAAGTTTGAACATTGTTATTATCAATCTTAAAAACAAACTCCCTGCAAAATAATGTTCCCCCTCCAATAAAATTACGGGAGGGGGAAGTGGAGAGGATGTGTGTAGGGAAAACACTACTCTCATTTCAATTTAAGGATGAACAAAATATGGTATTCCCCAGGCTTCCGCTTCAACAGGTGCAGCATCATCATAAATTACCTGTTTTGGCATAGCGTTAATTACTGCATGATAAAAGCCCGGCCACTGATGCGTTGTGTATGTCTGCTCATAGACTTTATCCCAGCCGTTTCCATTCGGAGTTTGAGAAACAAGCTCAAATTTTCTTTTTGCTCTGTGTTTTTTAGCATATCTGTTTGCACCATAGGTAAGTGCTACAAAATCTTCCTCTTCATATAAGCTGTACAGTTCTACTCTCAGCTGAACCGATTCACCTCGCCGAACAATAGGAATCTTTCTCCACCATCCCCAGCCATTTCGCAATAAATAATAATCGTTTGGTGATTCTATCATTAATGTATCGCCGTTTGGCAGGAATACAGTTAATTTCATTATATCAATATTAGGGCTTTGGGTACCGCCTTCCGGTAGTGATATTGCTGCAATTACCCAGTTTCTAAGAGGGTATGGCGAGTTTGCCACTTTTTTAAATATGATGTTACGTGTTACAACCGCGGTGAAAGGTTTTTCTATTAATGTATCGGGTTTTACAGCACCTGAATCATAAGAAGCTGCTATTAATAATAGTCCTTCAAAAGTTTTTGTTAATGTACCGTAAGCGATTGTATCCTGATAATCTATACTGAGATTTCTATTTACAAGCCTCATCTTACGTCCAACTCTAAAGGGGTAAATATCAACGGTAGTTTTTCCAAGATAATCCATCAATCCTTCTTCATCGTAATTATAATCGAAAGAAGAAAGAGAAGAATCCTCATCAACAAGCTTTTCCAGTGCACCTTGATCTGTAGTTGGTTCTGGATTCACAGGATCAACCACCATTTCATCCTGGCACCGAACAAATAAAGCAATCATTGCAAGTGCTACAAAGCCTAAGATGTAGCGGGACAGATTCTGTTGCTTTTTCATTTTAACACTCCTTAAAATGTTTTTTGATTTAGTATTAATTTTCACAATCCTCTCAAATTTTCTTTTCAAGAAAGCATAACAATTATGCCATCGTTGTGAGCATCTGTTAAGTGGTTAAAATTAAATGGATTAACAAAATGAATGAGTGGATATTAACGCATGGAAAATCAATTGAAATGCATGAAGTTTAATTTAGCATGCAATTGCCAGAAATTTTTTAGTTGTGTTACTAAATATTAACTACTATTTAATATCAAATTAAATTAATTTTAACATTGAAATTAGGAGAAAGACAAATCGCAAGTTTTCTTAATATTAAAATTTGCACTAACGGCAAAATCAAAAGGGAGCACTAATGATAAAAATTTATACCATTACCGCATTTTTAATTCTTTCGTTTTCAACAATTTATTCCCAGCATCCGCTGCCAACAGAAACCTCTACACTTTTCCGCGGTTCGGGTAACTGCGTACTCTGCCATGAAAGTGATGGAAACGCTATGACATGGAACGGAATTGATGTTTCACCAATTTCTTATTGGCGTTCTACAATGATGGGCAATGCAAGTAAAGATCCGCTTTGGAGAGCAATTGTTGCAGAAGAGGTTCATAACTTTCCTCAGCTTCAGGAAACTATTGAAACAACTTGCTTAAGATGTCACTCTCCGATGGGATATACCGAAGCATTTTTTAACGGGGATACAACTTACTCGATGGCACAATTAAAACAAGATCCTTTGGCAAATGATGGAGTAAGCTGCACGGCTTGCCATCAAATAAAAGTTAATAATTTTGGCACACAGCAATCTTATTCCGGGCATTATTTAATTGAAGCGGATAGTATTATTTACGGACCCTATGAAAATTCAGATACAACACATATGCCATTCTGGCCTAATGTCAATTATAAAGTAGAGTATGGTCCGCACCTAAATCAATCGGAACTATGTGCAACCTGCCACACACTTTTTACGCCTTATTTGGATAACCAGGGCAACATTGCAGGAACCTTTCCTGAACAAACACCTTATTTAGAATGGAAAAACAGCAGTTATTACACACAAAATATTGAGTGTCAAGATTGCCACATGCCAAAAATTTTGGATCCCATTAAAATTACTTCGAGAGGAAATTATCCGGACCGTACACCATTTTGGCGGCATACATTTGTCGGCGGCAATGTTTATATGTTAAAAATTCTAAAAGCCAATATTGATTCAGTTGGTGCAACTGCTGAACCCGAACATTTCGATTCAACCATTACAAGAGCAGAACATAATCTAAATGAAAACTCTTTAGTGCTAAGCACGTTTTCTGATTTTCAAAATGATACTTTAGAGATAAGAGTGATCCTAGAAAATCTTGCAGGACACAAAATTCCAACAGGTATTCCATTCAGAAGGATGTGGATTCATTTAAAAGTAGAAGAAATAGGTGGACAGATTATTTTTGAATCGGGTGAATGGGACAGCGAAGGAAAAGTTGCAGATTACAATTCTAATTACGAACCTCACTACGATATTATTACTTCGGAAAGTGATGTGCAGGCGTACGAGGGTGTATTTATTGATGTTGATCAAAATGTAACTTACAGTCTTCTTCGAGCTGCAGAATTTGTAAAAGATAACCGCATTCCACCCGCTGGTTTTACAACAACACATAACAGTTACGATTCAACTGGCATTTTTGGTAATGCTATAAACGATCCCAATTTTAATAAAGACGGCGGAAACGAAGGAACTGGGATAGACATTGTAACATATAAAATTCCCGGACAGCAAAATAAAACTTACCGAGTCACTGCCGAAGTGTGTTATCAATCGATTAAACCCGAATTAGTTAATCATTTAAGGGGAATAAGTGAACCGGATATTACACGCTTTGTGGATATGTATGATGCAATTCCAAATGTTCCTTTTATAATGGAAGGTGTAACATTCGATATTGTCACAGGTGTTAAAACTGAAACAGGATTAATTGCAGAATTTATACTCGGACAGAACTATCCGAATCCCTTTAATCCAAGTACCGTTATTATTTGGCAATCACCAATTAGCAGTTTGCAAACGTTAAAAATTTATGATGTTTTAGGAAATGAAATTTCTACTTTGGTAGATGAGTATTTATCAGCAGGAAAATATACCATAGAATTCGATGCATCTATACTGCCAAGCGGGATTTATTATTACAAACTTGATGCAGGTAAATTTTCTGAGACTAAAAAGATGGTGCTGATTAAGTAATATATTAAATGAGACTCACTACTCGAGTGAGTCTCATATTAAAATTCTTATAGAAATGATTGAATGTGACTCACATAATTAGTAGCACCACCAGGCTGGTATCCTGTTTTAGCAACCATTTTTCCCTGATTGTCAAAAACTAAAATTGTTGGGAAGCCCTGTATGCCATAACGCTGAGCTAATGAATTGTTATACATTTTTGTTTCATTTGATTGCTGAATGTTTCTCGGAAAATCCAATCTAACTAAAACCAAATTTTGTTCAGCATAGGTTTCAAATTCTGATTGCGAAAAAACTTCATCGTTTAATTTCATACACCATTTACACCAATCGCTACCAGTAAAGTTAACAAGCACTGCTTTGTTTTCTTTTTTTGCCTGTGCAACTGCCTCTTCTAAATTTGATTGCCAGTTAAGACTCTCTGATGTTTGCCCGTTATTACAGGCAGTAAATAATAAAACAAATAAAATAAAAATGGATGCTACCGTTTTCAACATTTTCTCCTTTGGAATAATTTCAGACAATATTTATTCTACAAAAATATGATTCAAAAAATTGTGATTGGATTCAGACAAAATTTGTCGGTTTTCTTACAAATTTAGAAGAAAAAAAATGAATTGGTCAGTCTGAGCAGTCGAAGACTGACCGTTTATTTTAAAATACAATTGTACGCCGATAGACACAGTTCGAGAAGCTAAGTGTGACAGCAAATTTCAAGGTAGAAGTGTTTTAGCTCTCTTCTTCAACATCAATTTCTTCAACTTTTTTCGGTTTTGGGGGGCGTTCGTAAAGCTGAGCCAGTCCATTGTAATGTTTAGCAAGGTTTTCATCAATCTGATCCCATGTAAATCTCCATGTCCAGTTACCGCCGGTTGTGCTGGGGAAATTCATTCTTGCTTCACCGCCAAGATTCAAAATGTCCTGCATTGGTATCACAACAATTGCAGCCACAGAAGCATAAGCGGTTCGTATCAATTCAGAAAGGGTGTCATCACCAGAATAATTCAGATACATTTTTGTGTGCTCGTAAATATCTCCAGCCTTTTCTTTTTCCTTTTCAAAATATGCACGAGTGGTATCGTTATCGTGAGTGCCGGTGTAAACAACACAGTTAGGTACAAAATTATGCGGAAGAAATTTGGTTTCCATTCCTTTTCCAAAAGCAAATTGAAGAACCTTCATTCCCGGAAATCCGAATTGATCCCTTAATGCTTCAACGGCAGGAGTTATTACTCCCAGATCTTCTGCCAGAATTGGAAGATCACCAAAGTAATTTTTTAGAGTGTTGAAAAGTTTTTCGCCGGGAGCTTTAACCCATTTACCAGATTCGGCAGTTTTTGCATCACCCGGAATTTTCCAGTACGCCTCAAATCCACGGAAGTGATCAATTCTCACAATATCAACAAGCTCGAATAAACTTGAAAATCTTTTCCGCCACCAGAGGAATTCATCTTTTTCCATTTCATCCCATTTGTATAACGGATTGCCCCACAATTGTCCGGTTGCGCTAAAATAATCTGGGGGAACGCCTGCCACAAAAGTGAGCCTCCCTTCTTCATCAACAGTAAAAAGTTCTTTATTAGCCCAAAGATCCGAGCTGTCATAAGCTATAAAAATTGGCATATCTCCAATTATTTTTAGCCCATTCTCATTTACATATTTTTTTAGTGCCATCCATTGTTTAAAGAAGTTAAACTGCACAAATTTCTGAAATTGAATTTCATCATTTAATTTTTGTTTCCATTCTTTCAAAGCAGATTCATCTCTCTGCACTAAACCTTTATCCCAGCTGCTCCAAACATCTCCATTGTGGAAATCTTTACAAGCCATAAAAAGGGAATAATCATCAAGCCACTCATTGTGCTCTTTACAAAACTTATTGAAGTCCTTCTCCAAACCTTTTGAATTTGATTTGAAATTTTGATATGCTGTTTTTAACAGTGATTTTTTGTATTCAATTACTTCTCCGTAGTCTATTTTTTTAGGATTGGGCTCGAGGGGTATATTCAACTCTTCGTCAGAAAGAAATCCATCTTCTTTTAATTTTTCAGGACTAATCAGTAAAGGGTTTCCTGCAAATGCGGAAAAACACTGATACGGAGAATCACCATAGCCCGTTGGACCGAGAGGAAAAACCTGCCAGAGCTTCTGTCCAGCCTCGATCAAAAAATCAACAAACTTGTAAGCTTCACTGCCAAGATCGCCAATTCCGAACTTACCAGGTAATGATGTTGGGTGAAGAAGAATGCCTGCGTTACGTTCGAATTTCATTTATGCCTCTTTTACAAAGTTGTTTTTATTTGAAACAGCAAATTACAACCATAATCATTAGTTAAGCAATAATATTCTTTTCAAAACAGTTGTAACTTCTTATGTTTGTTTTCTAACTATGAAATTATTACGAAATCTCTACGACTGGGTTCTTCACTGGTCTAAAACACCTTACGGACCTGTTGCACTTTTTTTACTTGCTTTTGCAGAGGCATCATTTTTTCCTATTCCTCCTGATGCACTATTAATCGCACTTGTTCTCGGCTTCCAGAAAAAAGCATTTAAATTCGCATTTATTTGTTTGGTTGGATCAGTACTAGGTGCTTTGTTAGGATATGCAATCGGACATTTTCTTTGGTGGACACCATCAAATGAATTTACGACCATTGCCAATTTCTTTTTTAATAATATACCGAGTTTTACAGAAGATGCTTTTTATAACATTCAACAATTATACCTGCAGTATGATTTTTGGATAATATTTACTGCTGGATTTACCCCACTGCCTTACAAAGTTATAACAATCTCCTCGGGTGCGTTTAACATAAATATGTTGATGTTTATCGTTGCATCAATTATAAGCAGGGGCGCACGCTTTTTATTAGTTGCCGCATTAATCTGGAAATTCGGTCCTGCGATTAAAGAATTTATTGATAAATATTTCAATTGGCTGGCAATTGGTTTCACAGTTCTACTAATTGGTGGATTTGTTGTAATAAAGTATTTATTTTAAAAAAAGTTGCTAATTGTAAAGCGATTTATTTCTCCTCCCTTTGAATTTGATCCTTCTACTTGTTACATTAATTAGAAGATAAAACCTCCTAATGTAAAAGTTTTACATATTAAACATTCTAAGAGGAGAATGAAAAATGAAAACTTATGTTATGCTTACAAAACTCTCAACCGAAACTTCCAAAATGATGAAAGACCGTGCTAAGCTTGGCAGGCAATGGCTGGATCAAGTAAAGAAAAAATGTCCGGAAGTAAAATTTATTGCGCACTATGCATTACTCGGACATTACGATTTTCTTGATATTTACGAAGCACCTGATGAAGAAACTGCTGCAAAAGTTTCGATGATAAGCTTATCAAACGGTGCATTCCAGGCAGAGAGTTTATCCGCTATTCCTTATAAAAGATTTTTAGAATTGGCGGAAGAAATAACCTAATCAATTCAATCTGCAGTTTTAGTTACACTTCAGCTGTATTATAATTTATATGAAGGTTGTCTGGAGTTAGAATTTCAAAACTTAAGTAATGCAAGGAGGGAGTTATGCCATCAAAAAAATTGAAAGAATTTTTGGATGCCAATAAAGTTAAATACATTTCAATCCAGCATTCATCAGCATACACTGCGCAAGAAATTGCAGCAAGCGCACATATTCCCGGAAAAGATATTGCCAAAACAGTTATTGTGAAAATTGATGGTAAAATGGCAATGGCTGTTCTTCCGGCTTCCTTTAAAGTCAGCTTCGATCATTTAAAGAATGCCCTGGGCGTGAGTGATGTAAGACTAGCTTACGAGCAGGAATTTATGGATAAGTTCCCTGATTGTGAAGTCGGGGCTATGCCGCCATTTGGAAATATCTATAATATGGATGTGTACGTTGCAGAAGTACTATCTGAGAATGAAGAAATAGCATTCAACGCATGCACGCATACTGAACTAATTAAAATGCAATTTAAAGATTTTGAAAAGCTGGTGAAGCCAAAGAGATTTAAGTTTGCAATACAAAGCAAAGCTTAAAATTTATTTTTAAGGTGAAAGATTATAAATTACTTTTTAGATAAGTGATTATCTCATTAATATTCTCAAAAGATTTAACGGTTTCTGTATCTCTGCCTTCTTTTTCCATTTGCAGATTTATAATTGTAATAATCTCTTTCCACATCGAAGAATGGCAGGCAACCGGTTTCAGATCCATAATATTTTTATTGCATAGCTCCCAAACCGCTGCAAGTTCTAACAAAGTTCCTGTTCCGCCTTGAAGAACAACAAATCCATCACCTAATTCTATTAGTTTTTGTACTCGCTCAAAAAGTGAATTACACTTTATTTCTTTTGTTAAATATTTGTTTGGCATTCTGCCCCACGTATCAACCGTAACACCAATTGCATCAACATTCATTTCATTTGCACCTTTTGAAACGGCTTCCATTATACCTTTAAATCCTCCGGTGCAAACATTAAACCCATTTTCCCCGAGCTTTTTGCCAAGTTCATAGCCTTTTAAATATTGCTCATCACCCGCAATTGGTTTGGAACTGCCGAAAACCGTAATTGTTTTTGCCATCTGCAGAAAAGAAAATTATTGAAAGATTAAATATAAGCAATAAAAAAATCCGTAATCCTTTAACAGAATTACGGATTATAGGAAGAAGGTATGTTTTATTAAGGGAAATTAGTTTGAATTTGAACCTGCTATATTAACACTAATCTCAATCTCGTCAGACACTTTTTGCCCAAGCACCATATTATCAACATCAAAATCTGAAAGTATTATGTTGAATTTTGCCTGCACTCCAATTAAATCGCCCGGCGCTCTTTTCTTGGTGTCTTCGCTTTCATCCAGATAAGTAACTGTTGCATCAGCAACTACTTCTTTAGTTACACCGTGTGCTGTAAAATCTCCGGTTACTGCAGCACGGAGCTTATTTGGCTCAACAACCTGAATATCATTTACACTTTTAATTTCAAAAAATACTTCAGGATAACTCTCTGCATCGAGCCAATTGGCACTTCTTAAATGCTCATCTCTCAAATCAATTCCAGTTTTCAGTGAAGCAACTGAGATTGAAATTTTTCCCTTTAATGTGGAAAAATTGCTTACATCAAAAGTTACGCTTCCTTTTACATCATTCGTAATACCAGTTATGTCTTCAAGCGGTGTGGTGCTGAAAAATGAAGCCTGATTTCTTCCGTATTTATCTGTAAAAGAAAACGTTTGCTCTCCAGAAGCTTTTACTTCAAAGCCCTGTGAAAAAATTGTTACTGCAGTAACAAATACAATAACAAAAGAATTAATAACTGCTTTCATTATTTCTCCTTTAATTTTTTAGTTTTAAGAATAAAAAATAATATCCCCGATATTACAACTATGATTCCCGCAAAACCTAAAGTGTGTGGTATCAAACCCAGAGTAAATTGTTCTCTAAATTCCTTTTCTGGTTCCAAGCCTAATAATTTGTCCAAATCAGATTGTTCTTTTTCAACCCATACTCCGTCTTTTGAAAGAACCTCACCTCCGCTGGCGATCCACGCAATAGCGCTTGCAAGAATTAAAATAAATCCAATTAATAGAATGATTTTTTGCTTGCTGTTCATAACATACCCAATAAAATTATAGTTCAATTGATTTGCTGTATCAATAATATAAAGTTTTAAGATAATTAGCTATTCGCTAAATTGTTTTTGCATTTATTAGATATTTTGAAACCTAAAAATATCATTTATATGTTACAACATATATTTATTTAGTTCAAGGTAATGTGCTTTCAATCACTTATAATGCTTAAATGACAGCAAATTTATACGATATAATAGTAATCGGTGGTGGGATAATTGGGACAAACACTGCACTATCATTACAAAAAAACTCTTCACAAAAAATATTAATAATTGAATCGGAGAAAGAGCTCGCTTCTCACCAAACTGGAAA